>NZ_JBNFXM010000018.1:49636-91967 GCF_049943995.1 Lysinibacillus sp. VIII_CA | reverse complement strand
CCGACACGCACGGCTTTCTATATAACATTACAAACATTATTTAATTTGTAACAATTTATAAAGAATTTGTTACCGTTAAAATACCTTTTACATGCTTAAGCATTTCTTCTTCAGTTTGAATTAAAGCATTCGGTTCCTGTCTGCTCACTAATGTGCCATCAGAATGATAACGGCGATCTGAAAAAACCTCCTCATATACTTGAAGACCCTTATCCCTTGCGATTTCCGCCATTTGGCTTCCTGCTAAACAATATAAAATAAGCTGAGGATGGAGATCATACACCGCCTGAACAATGGCTGAAGCCTTTTCCTGATCATTCGCGCTTTGATTATAGAGTGCTCCGTGTGGCTTGACATGATGTAGGATCCCCTTTTCGACACGGACAAATGCTTGCAGTGCCCCTACCTGATAGACCATCATATCGTAAATTTCTGCTGGACTAAACACCATATTTTTTCGTCCGAATCCTTCACGATCAGGATACCCAGGGTGTGCACCAATATGAACATGTTTACGAATCGCATTACGTACCGTTTGGTGCATAATGGAATGATCGCCCGCATGGTAGCCACACGCAATATTGATTGATGTCACATAATCTAGTATCTCTTCGTCTCTTCCCGTCAAAAAAGCTTCATAGCTTTCTCCTAGATCACAATTAATATCCATTCGTATCACATTTCCTCCAGTGTAAAATGTATTGTGTTAAACATACGCATTTGGGCTACTTTATGTAAATCATCTTCATGTACAGTTGCCATAATAGGATAGCCTCCTACTGTTTGAGCATCGGCCATTAAGATAATTGGATTCCCATTCTGAGGTACTTGAATGGAGCCAAACTGGGTTGCTTCAGATAGAATCTCCTTCATTTCTTTTAGCTGTAAAACAGAGCCTTTTAAATAATAGCCCATTCGATTTCCACCGCTAAACTGGAAAGGATTTTGCATAAATTGTTGCTGACTCTCTTCCGTAAATAAATGAAAATGAGGGCCCTTGAAAATTCTAACAGTAATAGCACTGTCAAAAGTCGGACGATACGGAGCATAAAGACCTCTATTAGCTTGTAACGGAGAGGCTGTCTGTCCATATAAAATACTTCCTTTTGTCATCTCCGTACCTAGATTCCCCTGTGAGAGGTATGAGCTACTGCCCAGCTCCAATTTTGAAGTAAACCCTCCAAGCGGTGTCAAGTAAATGATAGAGCCTTGACTCACGCTCTTAATCGTCAACCTATCTCCCTTTGTTAGGTGGAATGTTTTCCACATTTCAATGGCTGCATGATTAACCATGCATACACCATGCCCCCCTGTTAAAACATAGACTCCATCAGCCAATGCCTCAAATTCAAAGCCACCCATGAACATTTCGAAAGACGTTTGATTAGGATGATTTTGTAAAATCAGTTGGGCCGCTTGAAACGATACTTGATCCATTGGTCCAGATAACGGAATACCAAATGCCCGATAGCCAAACCTGCCTTTATCTTGTAAGCTACCATAAACCCCTAGTTTTGTTATGAGCAGAAGTGGCTTCAATCGCTACACTCCTTTGCTTTTCATTTCCCAATATTGTTGCTTAGTTATTTCATAAAACTGAACTTCATCACCCAGTTCAAATAGAAAGGGCTCTTTACCATTGACATTAAATAGTTTTAATGGCGTCTTTCCGATAATATTCCAGCCACCAGGTGAATCGACAGGATAGATTCCTGTTTGTCCGCCTCCAACCCCAACAGAACTCGCAGACACAGATGCCCTCGGCTTCTCTAAACGTGGCATAAATAACTTAGAATCAAGTTCCCCAAGATAAGGAAAGCCTGGCAAAAAGCCAATTAAATAAACATAATAGCTTTTTGACATATGTAGCATTTTAATGTCCTCAAATGATAGACCCGTATAGTCCATCACTCGTTGCCTATCTAAGGCGAATTCTTCATCATAGCAAACCGGGATTTTTAATCGTTTATTTGTTCTGTCATCAACGGCTGCTGATGCTTGAATAGCAAGCCATTGCATTCTTAAAAGATCGACATTTATTCGTTGTTTCACATAGGCTGTAACTGTATGATAGCTTGCAACACTTTCGACAAGATGGTGTCGTAGCTGTTTTTTCAGAAATCGAGTAAATGTTTGTACTGCATAAAAGTTTGTGTCGGATATTTCTTCCTTAAAGGAAAAGCGAATAGTATGTTTGCTAATCCACATTGAATGAGGAAATTCAATGATTACCTGCACGTACTGTCTCCTCAATGCAAAGCTTTACAGCAGCAATTAAATCACGAATATGCCAACCTGGAATTTTGCCATGTTGAATGGCTAATTCAAAAGAAGCAGGTATATGAATAAAACCAGCACGTACCCCTTCATGTTGCTGTGCATATACAAGCCCTTCATACATAATGTTATTACACAAATAAGTACCTGCTGTGTTAGAGATTTCAGCCGGATAGCCCTCTTCTTGCAAGCGATTAATCATATGGCGAATGGGTAAATTCGTCAGATAAGCATCTGCCCCCTCCTCTTGAATGCTCTCATCAACGGGTGAGTAGCCGTTATTATCAGGCTCCCCATCTTTAATATTAATAGCAATTCGCTCAGGTGTTATTTTAAAACGCCCTCCTGCCAGTCCTAAGGAAATAATGATTTGCGGTTCTATTTCTTCTATATGTCGCTTTAGCTGCTCGGCAGATTGTTGAAAGTCGACAGATAAAATTCTTCCAATAATATGATAGTTTTCTATCTTTTCACCATCTAAATTTTCTACAATTTGCATAGTTGGATTGAGCTTGTAATCAAGAAATGGCTCAAATCCCGTTAATAAAATTTTTGTCATGTGTTCGTCACCTAATTTCTATCGGACGTTTTTTTATGTAACGTCCAGATTGTTTATATTTATTTACTGGAGTAGCTATTGCAGCTTCTAAAATTGCCCGATTAAATAATTTATGTGCTGCCATACACGAAATTAATTCTTCACCATAAACAATTTCATCTGCAACTTCGGAAATTATATCTAAAGCGATCCACTGTGGATAACGTAAAATACTAACTGATGAATACGATGGAGTTACTTCCATACTTCGATAAAAGTTAATATTCCCCATCTCCTCAATGGGGTATTTATCTGGATCCCACTTTGTTCCATATTTATAATATCGATCGCGCCAATAGTCATTTTCTTGAGCAAACGTCGATCCTTCAAACAGTTTATTAACTCTTTCGGCTACTAGCTCCAAGTTTCGGGCTTGAATTTCTTTCGTATCATCATCATCTGCATATCGACCAATCCCATAAATCTTGGCACTCGGAAGCGTATAAGAAACTGGGAAAATCGGTGGACAGGCGTAACCTGCGAATGGTTGAACCCATTCACGAGCAGGTATTCCATGGTCATCTACAACAATATCTGGGGCCCATTTCTTTAAGATAAGTGGTAATACATTTGCCTCACCGAACGCACTTTTCAAGAATTTCACATGCGCAAATTCTAATCCCACCGCATTAAATCGTGCCGCATGATGCTTCCACTTCGGATGTTCCTTTGTCAAATATTCCATTATTTCATAACCATCAGGGTTGGCTAAAGGGATTATAATAACATTCATTTTTTGTAATATTTCTGGATGATGACCAATAATATCCTCTATTAGCTCCAATATAGCAGGCGTGCTAGACACTTCATTTGGATGATGACCAGCTTCAAAAACAATCGTATGTTTTTCATCTGTTTTTTTTAGCCCTGAATAATATTCACTCGTAATCGGTTCAGTCACTTCAATAAAGGGAATGACATGACCCTTATAAGATATATCTCCATAATTTAATTTGACCTCTAAGTATTGTTTAAAACGCTCTAACAATGGAAAAATATTTTTCATGTTGTGCTTTAAATAGGTTTTTGCCTCAGTTACCTTCAGTTCATTACCTATAGACATTTCTACAGTGTCAAACTGCCCTTCTTGATTAAACAAGATTCGCTTTGTAATGGGATCAGTTATTCGTTTGTCATTCCACTGGTAAACCTTGATGACACCTTTGATAGGCTTATACAGATCTTGTTCTATATGAATATAAGGAATAACGCCACCCGGAGCTTTGTATGGCTGATTTACTAACTGACGGCCAAGCTCATGAAAATAGTCTAATGTATTAAAGTATAAATCCTCGTATAGCGCCTCAAACGATGAATTCGCTTCTTGCTGAACACCGATTTCTTCTTCAATTCCAGAAGAAGTAAAATCAATTTCTATTCGATCAAACAATGGAAATAGCTGACCTTGATTAACATTATTAGTATCTATTTTTAACAATTTCACCATTTGTGGCAAAAATTCTTTCACATAAAATTTATAGAACCGTTCACGATCTGAAAATATGATATTCTCTTGCACTCTCTCCGTCTTGTTCAATAATCGATATCCAGCGGTAGTCGGATAAGCTTTTTTCTGACCGTCCACATAATCCACTTCACTCATAAGGGGATTGAGCTCAGCAATTAGTTGATCATTAACAAATACTCTATACACATGTTGTTGCGTGCTTGAAAGCTCAAATTGCACATGCTCTTTAGGTAAGCCATATTGCATTTCGATCATCTCATCTACTGGGTATAGCTCCATAATCCAGCGATTATGTTGCTCTAAACCGTCTTCACTTACCCCATCCTTACAAACTATTTTGATATTTTCAAAGCCCCCCTCGACAGATGGGAGTACTTCCTCTAATATCCAGTATAACCCTGTTTTAAAGGCAGAGCGAACTTTAATGGTTGTTAAATTAGAAAATTTTTCATATACATCTAACCTGAATTGGTCACGATTTTTTTTATCGGCTGTCATATAAATTTCAGCCTCTAACGCTGTATCTGGTTCTTCTTCCAGTGCTTTTATGATGTAAGAAGCTTCCGATTCATCAGTCTACTTTTCTTCCATTAAAATAGCCGCTTCATTCACTTGTTTTTCGTTTAACTCCCAAACTCCAAGCAGTCCACCCTCTGACACATGCTTTGCTGTTACAATCGAATGGACAACGGCTGGTAGGCTTTCTTTCGTACCACAAATTTGAATGGTGTTTTTGGCGGTCAACTCCATATAACTTTCGAGTTCTTGCTTGAAGGAAATAGATACATGTCGCTCTTCTGTTGTTATAGCTGGTAATGAAATAGATGTCGCATATAAACCTAAACGCAATGCAAGATAGCAAGCCTCTTTTAACAGAGCACTTGTCTTCAATTCTTCTTGTATATCCATTTTCACACTTACATGTTGCTGGGGATGGGCCTCATCCTTTTCACCCGTGCCATAGGCTGTCCAAAGATGACTTAAATTCTCATAATACGTGAATGAGCTGACTGTTTGGGTTTCGACTATGCCATCACTGGCTATAGTACTTAACAATGTAGAAAGTGCTGATTCACTCTCATAATAAATAATCCATGTTGACTTATTTTCTGAAATAAATGTGCTAGTATGTGGTAAAAACTTCATTGTATAGGACTGATTGGCTGGCTGAAATAAATCAAAGTCTATTTCATTTGATTCAAAGCCTAAGCGTAAACAAAAATCAATTAATCCTAATGGAATTAAATCTTTAGGTAAATCGATAAATAAAGAAGGTTTTTTTTTCGTTTCGTTCTTTTGAAATAAACTAGAAAAAATTATAGAGTTCATCATATCACCTAAACTTTCATATTTGGATCTAAGCGATCTCGCAACCAATCTCCCAATAAATTAAAGCCTAAAACCGTTAACATAATGGCAACGCCTGGGAAAACAGATATCCACCAAGCAGAGGTCATATAATTTCGACTATCCGCTAACATTCCTCCCCACGAAGGTACTGTAGGCTCCACGCCTAGCCCTAAAAATGTTAAAGAGGCCTCCAATAAAATAAACTCTGCAATACACATCGTTGCTAACACTAGAATAGAGGAAGCAACATTAGGAAGTATATGCTTCATGATTATTTTGAAATGTGTCCCACCAATTGCCTTTGCTGCTTGGATATACTCTTGTTCCTTTAAAGCTAAAATCTCTCCTCGAATTAATCGCGCAAAACTAACCCAATATGTAAGTCCAAGGATAATAATAATTTTTTCAATACCTGTTCCAAAAACACTCATAATTACGATGGCTAGTAAAATAAACGGTAACCCCATTTGAACTTCGGCTAGCCGCATAATTAAATCATCCATCCATTTCCCAAAGTAACCTGAAATAATGCCTAGAAATGTACCAAGCACTAATGAAATGATGACGCCACAAATCCCGACTAATAGAGATATACGTGCTCCGTAAATAATTCTACTTAGCAAATCACGCCCAACCTGATCTCCTCCGAGAACGTATTGAGATTTACCTGTATCATCTAGCCATTTGGGTAGGTCAAGTCGATGTCCTAAGCTAGCCGCCCCCGGATCATAGGGAGCAATATAAGGCGCGAATATAGCACACAGTATCGTAGTGACAACCAATAATAAGCCAATTATGCCCGTTGGATTATTCTTCACGAATTTAAGAACGGTTACTATTTTATTGGCTTTTTTCATTTCGATTGCTTCTGTTTCCATTATTTGAGTCATTATTGCTCACCTCTTCCAGTTCTTATTTTTGGGTTAATTAATGAGTAGCATAAATCAACAATTAGATTTACTAAAATCATCATAAGTGCTAAAAGGATGATTCCTCCCTGGACTACTGGATAGTCTCGTTGATTAATAGAATCAACAATTAACCTTCCAATTCCAGGCCAAGAAAAGACTTGCTCGACAATAACTGCACCTCCTAATAGCCCTCCAAACTGTAAACCAACAAATGTTACAGTTGGCAATAAGGCATTGCGGAAAGCATGTCGAATGATAACTAGCCATTCTCTTATGCCTTTAGCCCGTGCCGTTGTGACATATTGCATTTTAAGTACTTCCAGCATAGACGTACGAATTAATCGAACTAAAATACCAGATAGGATGAGCCCTAAGGCAACGGATGGCAAAATTAATGAGCTAAACCCATCAAATCCGGATACTGGCAGCCACTTTAGTTGAACAGCAAAAATTAAAATTAGCATAAACGCCAACCAAAAATTAGGGAAAGAAATGCCTAACAAAGAAAAAATACGACTAAACACATCAATGGATTTTCCTTTATAAATAGCTGATAGAATACCTAGCGGAACAGCTATAAACAATGCCACTGCCATTCCACCTAAAGCAAGTGCAATTGTCGGCCACGCTCGTTCGAGTAACATCTCTAAAACTGGGCTATTGGAACGATAGGAAGTACCAAAATCAAGTGTTACTAAATCCTTCATAAATATGAAGTATTGCTCCCAAACAGGCTTATCCAAACCGAGTTTGGCTGTCAGTTCTTCTATTGCCTGCTGTGAAGGTTCACCAGCCCCAAACATGATACTTACGGGGTCACCTGTTAAACGAATGGAGAAAAATATAATTAATGAAACCGCAATAATCACGAGCACGGTATGCGACAAACGTCGTAGAATATAGGAAAGCATAATTCCATCCTCCTAATGTGAAATGAAAGAGATAGTATGCTAGCATACTATCTCATAATTTTTTACTTACTCGACAGTGACACCTACAAAATTAAAGCGGCCATCATGTGGTGGTTGGAAACCTTTTATTCGTTTATTCACTGCGTATATTTCAACTTCCGAATATAAGTTGACTTCAGTTGCATCTTCATATAATACTTCTGTAAGCTCTTTAAAAACCTTTTGTCTTTCGTCATTATCAATAGTGGCACGCTCTGCTGCTAATAATTGTTCCACTTTTTCATTTTTATAGGATGGGTTCCAGAATTCTCCCTCGTGATACATTAAATAAGCTGTATTATCAAAGTCCAGCGTCCATCCGCCCCAGCCATTTTTATACATATGTCCCGCTTTTCCTTGAGGGATTAACTCTGATTGGAATGTCGTATTTTCCACACTATTAATAGATACTTTTAAGCCAACTTCCTCTAAGTAAAACGCTACTGCTTGAGCAATCTCTTTAAATGTTCCGTCAGTACCTGGAATATAGAAATCTAATGTAGTACCTTCTGGAACATTCGCTTCAGCCAATAATTCTTTTGCCTTCTCAGGATCATATGGATATGGCTCTAAATCGTTGTTATAGCCAAATGATAAATCACTTTGGAATGAGCTTATAAGATTCCCATAGCCACCTAAAATTTCTTTGACAATCGTTTCTTTATCGATAGCATAGTTAATAGCTTGACGAACACGTACATCATCAACTGGCTTTTGCGCCGTATCAAAACGAATTGAATAAGCTGTAGGTGTAGATACTTCCATTAATTCAATAAAGTCAGTTGCTTCTGCTGTTGCAGCTTGGGAAACTTCCAAACGTGTCATAATATCAATATTGCCAGTTTGTAACTCTGCAAGTGCTGTTGCTGTTTCTGGGATTACTTTAAATGTAACTTTATCTAGTTTAATAGCATCTTTATTCCAATAATCTGCATAACGTTCAATCACAACTTGTTTATCTCGTTGATAATCTGTCATTTTAAACGGACCTGTACCAACAGGTTTCATATCAAAATTCTCTGCACCCTGTTCTTGAATATATTTAGGTGGCACGATTACAGCACCATACCCTGATAGTTTTGTGAGTAATACCGGATCAATAGAATTTAAGTGCATAGTTACTTCATATTCACCCGTTACTTCCACATGATCAATAGAAGTGTAATTGGAATATTGAGGACCTTTTTGACCTTCATCTCCTAGCAAACGATCAAAAGTAAATTTCACCGCTTCCGCATTAAATGGTTCACCATTATGGAAGGTAACGCCTTGGCGTAATTGAAAGACAATTGTTTTGTCATCTTTATATTCCCAAGATTCCGCTAATCCAGGTTGAATTTCTAAATCTAAAGAACGACTAACTAATCCTTCAAAGACCGATGTTGCTACCGTACTCCAAGAAAGTAAAAACGTATCAATGGGATCCCAGTTTTGAGGATCTCCTGCCACACGGATAACTAATTCATTTCCTCTTGTGAGTGCTGCGTTTTCACCAGAAGATTTGCTACTATTTTTACTGTCTTCTTTTGTTGATGTACCGCCACTACATGCTGACAAAATAATCATCATGCACACTAGTAATAGTGCTAGCCATTTTTGTTTCTTCATTATTGTTCATCCCCTTTTATATTTGTGCTATTTATACGCCATAAGGATATGGCATCGAATAACCTAGTTCAGCCGAAATTAACGCAGCAGTTTCCCACAGTCCCTCTAAAAACGTATTTATTTTTTCCTGTGGTAGTAGTGATTCTATACCAGCAATACTAATGGAGTACTCTACTTTTCGATCACTATTAAAAATCGGCACCGCTATTGATACAGTTCCTTCTTCCAATTCTGATACGCTGTAGGCATAGCCATTTTTCTTACCAAATTCAATTAATTCATCAATCTCTTTATCCGTATGAGGGGTTCCACTCGCATATTTTTTTCGAGGCTTCTGGAGGACCTCGTTAATTTTCTCTTCACATTGAAAAGATAAAAGAATACGTGAGCAGGCACCTGCGTATAGTGGTGCTCTTCTTCCAACTCTTGTATATAATAGAACCGGTTTTAGACTTTCTATTTTTTCTATATAAAGGCCATCCGTTTCATCCAATACTACTAATTGAACAGCCAAATCAAATTTCTGTTGTAACATTTTCATATACGGAATGGCTAACGAACGAATCTCTATGGAATTAGCAGCTATTGCCCCTAATTCAATTAGTTTATTCCCTAGTAAATAATGATCACTTAAAACCACCTGTCCTCCACTTTGTACATATGGTCGTTTTAATACGCCTAAATCCGTAAATGTTTTTAGAAATCTATGTAAGGTCGGTTTAGGAATATCAGTTTCTATAGCTAGTTCATCTAACCGCCAAGAAGGTTTTTCTTCTGTAAATAGCGTTAAAATATTAATTCCTTTTTCCAATGTTTTGCTCATGTTAATCGCTCCATTTGTTCTTCATAAAGTAAACAAGAAACTTCATGTTGATCACTAATTTTTTTTAATTTCGGAGGTGTCACTTTACAAATCTCCATACAGCTTGGACACCGTGTATGGAAGGTACATCCTGAAGGGGGATTTGCTGGATTTGGCACATCTCCGCTAAGGACAACTCGTTCTTTAACCTTTGAAGGATGAGATTTAGGTAATGCAGATAGCAATGCTTTCGTGTAAGGGTGTTTCGGATTGATAAACAACTCATGTTTGTCAGCCAATTCCACTAGCTTCCCTAAGTACATCACCCCTATACGATCACAGAAATGATGCACGACACTTAAATCATGGGATATAAAAATATAGGTAAGGTTCATGTCCCTTTTTAAATCTTTCATAATATTAAGCACTTGAGACTGAATGGATACATCGAGTGCAGATACAGGTTCATCTGCCACAATCAATTTCGGATTGGATACTAATGCTCTTGCAATTCCAATGCGCTGTCTTTGGCCGCCTGAAAATTCATGTGGAAAACGATCGAGCTGCTTTTCTGTAAGCCCCACCTGTTTAGCGACCTCATAAACACGTTGTTTCCGTTCTTCCTTAGTACCGATTCCAAAATTCACTAAAGGTTCTTCAATGATTTTAAAAACCTTCATACGCGGATTAAGGGACGAAAAAGGGTCCTGAAAAATGATTTGCATATCACGACGTTTTTGACGGACCTCTTTGGCGCTAAGTGTGGCTATATTTTCTCCGTTCAGCAAAATTTCGCCCTCAGTAGGTGTTAGCAGTTGAATAAGTGTTTTACCCATTGTGGATTTTCCACAACCAGATTCCCCTACAATTCCTAAAACTTCACCCTCGTTTACAAAAAATGAAACATCATCTACTGCTTTTAAATTTCCCGAACGTGATCCTTTCACTGGAAAATATTTTTTTAAGTGTTTAACTTCTAACAATGGACTGCTCATTGACATTTCCTCCTCCCACATCATCCTTTTCATATAACCAGCATCTAACCGTGCTACCAATGGACGTAGTAAATAGTTCTGGTTTACTTTTACATTTTTCAGTTGCAAATTCACATCGATCGAAAAATCTACAGCCTGCTGGCATATCGGATGGTGATGGTACCACCCCCTCAATAGACGGAAGATATTCTTGTTCTGTCTCCATATCCGGCAATGAGTTTAGTAACCCTTTCGTATAGGGATGGAGTGGATGATCAAATAATTCCAACACATTCGCTTCTTCAACTATTTCACCCGCATACATCACAATCACTTTCTCGCAGATTTCAGCAACAACTCCAAGATCATGAGTAATTAAAATAATGGACATGTCCAGTTTTTCTTGTATATCTTTCATTAACTCTAGAATTTGTGCCTGAATAGTTACATCTAATGCAGTAGTAGGCTCGTCTGCGATTAATATTTCTGGTCCACAAGCCAATGCCATGGCAATCATCACCCGTTGTCTCATCCCGCCAGATAATTGGTGTGGATATTCATTAACCACTTTATCGGGTCGAGGAATACCAACAAGGCGAAGCATATCAACCGCTCGCTCATGCGCCTCTTTTTTTGAAATATTTTCATGGCTATGAATCATTTCAATGATTTGGGAGCCTACCTTATACACTGGATTAAGGGAGCTCATTGGCTCCTGAAATATCATTGAAACTTTTTTCCCACGAATCTTTCGCCATTCCTTCTTTAATTTTTTATGAATTTGTTTTTGATCTATGTAAATCTCGCCGCTTTGCCATTCAACCCCAGATGGCAACAGCCCCATAAGAGATAATGACGTCATACTCTTTCCACAACCAGATTCCCCTACAATCCCCAATGTTTTTCCTTTTTCAAGTTGAAATGACACCCCATTCACAATGGAAATATCCTTTTTATTGTGCTGGATACCTATTTTCAAATCCTTTACTTCTAAAATATTCAATCCCATTTTCCCCCTCCGTTCCATATTATGAAACGCGATTCCATTTTTTAAAATCTTATCAGAGATTAATAGGATATTTCAATAGTTTTCAGAAAAAAATAAAAATTCTATTTACTGTAATTATTCCGAAAAAAACAATTAATTTTTATTTGTAATTCCCCAAGAAATCTTCCTATCTTTCGAGAAATACAAAAAAAGCATGGATCCGAGTGCTCGGACCATGCTTTTCTTTTTTTTCGTATAGTTTCTTATTTCAAATGTGCAGTCGCCTGTTTCATGACGTATTTTCCTACTCCAATATAGATCGCTACAGCTGTTCCAATCAATACGAATGTCATTGCTGACCGCTCCTTTTCATATAAATTAAGTGTTTTTCTATTGTTTTTCAGACCCATACATTGAATTTGAAAATCATTCTCACTAATATATTATAAATTTCCTGTTAATTCGTCAAGACATACTTTCATCTTACCCTTTTTACATGGTAAGATGTAGAAAAGTCGGAAAAAGGATGCGGTAATGATGAGTAATTCGAAGTACTTTCAAACTATTTTAAACGGGACTATTCACGCTTTAAAATCAATTCTTCCTATGGATATTGAAGTAAAGTCGCCTAGTATTATTTCTGAACCCTTTCAACAACAGCAAATGGGTGTATTGATTGGCTTAATAGGAGATTTAAAGGGTCGCGTTATCATTGACTCCACTCCCGAAGTATTCAGCGGAATCGGTAGTACCATGTTCGGTATGCCGCTTGAAGGAGAAATGCTAGAATCCTTTACAGGGGAATTTGGTAACATGATTGCAGGAAATTTATGTACGGCTGTTGGGCAAGAAAGCTTAGAAATTGATATCACTCCGCCAACTGTGATGGTGGGCAATACAAAATTATATGGCTTTGAAAAGGCCTTCGCTCTCCCAGTTTCCATCCCGAGCGTCGGAGCTCTAACAGTTCTATTAACCATTGAAGAAGAAGCAGAATAGAAAGCTAGGTTTAAAGTCTATGTCCAATAAGACATTATATGCAAGAGTAAATACCATATATGTTTTAATTTTGCCTTGCTCCTAGAAAAATTGGTAGGACTTCTTTAAAATCTATTTTTTTTATTAAAAAAAAGCTAAATATAATAACGAAACAAGCTATCTCGATGACTTTTGAGATGGCTTGTTTTTTTCTCCCCTGAATTCTTCACACTTTCTTCACATATTTTCTATAGAAGTGTGATTTTTTTCACATCAAATTGCATCGGATTTATATATGATGTCTGTAAGAAACACCAACTATAAAAAGCGTAGGAGGAGCAAAAATGGCAAACAAAAAGAAGTCAGATGAGAATTTAAAAGGTTCACTCTATGCAGTTTTTGGAGTAGGTATCATCATTATTTTACTTTGGGTGTACTGCTTTGATTTGTTCATTGGAAGGTTTTAATCTACGAAGAAGGGACAGAAACATATGCACATACATAAGTATGAGAAGTATTGGCTTGTGTTCGGAGTTACTACTTTAGTCGCATTCCTCATTATTCTCGGTATCGGAGCATTTCATCAAGGCTCCCACCCGAATAATGGTAAAAAAACACTAGATTACGAGAAAGTGAAAGAGACAGCACCTTTCGATAATCCAGGAGTCCATAAGGTAGAGGGCAAAGATTGGGATTACGAGGTGGTTGTCATCGCTTCTGCATTCAATTATAATCCTCCACAAATTGAGGTTCCACTGGGTGCAAAGGTCAAATTCATCGCGACAAGCGAGGATGTCATGCACGGTTTTGAGGTTGCAGGTACGAATATTAACATGATGCTTGAGCCTGGTTATATTTCAGAATATGTAACAGAAGTCAACAAAGTAGGCGAGTTTTTAATCGTTTGTAATGAATATTGTGGTACAGGACATACGATGATGCACTCTATGCTAAAGGTGGTGGATTCAAATGAGTCACACTAATTCAATGACAAAAGTAGATCGTCGCGATGCAAAGCTAGCTATGGCGCATATATATGTAGCATTTATCGCATTGTTATTAGGTGGTCTTGCAGGTTTATTACAAGTATTTGTACGTTCTGGTCAATTTACATTACCAGCGGGCATTGGCTATTATCAAGTATTAACCGTACACGGAGTATTACTCGGTCTTATTTTAACTACTTTCTTTATTTACGGTTTCCAAATTGCTAGTGTAAGTCGTACATCAGGTACATTTACGAATGGTCAACGTAGACTTGGCTGGGTCGGCTTTTGGTTAATGACAATCGGTACAGCTGCTGCGGCAACGATGGTTTTATTAAATAAAGCAACTGTTCTTTATACGTTCTATGCACCACTAAAGGCACACTGGATTTTCTATCTAGGCCTTACATTAGTCGTAGTCGGTTCTTGGGTTGGCGGCGCAGGTCAAATTTTACGCTATGCTCAATGGCGTAAAGAAAATAAAGGTAGCGGTGAACGTAGCCCATTATTATCGTTTATGGTAGTTGTCAATAATTTAATGTGGTTCGTTGCAACACTTGGTGTAGCAGCATCAGTATTAATTCAACTATTACCATGGTCATTAGGTTTAATTGAACGTGTCGATGTTGCATTATCCCGTACCCTTTTCTGGTATTTCGGTCATGCACTTGTATACTTCTGGCTATTACCTGCTTATATGGTTTGGTATGTAATTATTCCAAAAGTAATTGGTGGAAAAATTTTCTCCGATTCTTTAGCAAGACTTTCGTTTATGCTATTCTTACTGTTCTCTATTCCTGTTGGAATTCACCATCAGTTAACAGAGCCTGGTATTGATGGTACATGGAAGTTCATTCAAGTTGTTTTAACATTTGCTGTAATCGTTCCTTCTCTAATGACAGCCTTCTCGATGTTTGCCATGTTCGAATTACGTGGTCGAGAATTAGGTGGAAAAGGACTGTTCGGATGGTTCAAAAAATTACCTTGGAAGGATTCTCGTTTCTTCGTTCCATTTATCGGTATGGTGGCATTCATTCCTGGTGGTGCTGGCGGTATTGTCAATGCCTCCTATCAAATGAACCAATTAATCCATAACACTATTTGGGTGACTGGGCATTTCCATTTAACGATTGCAACTGCTGTTGTTTTAACATACTTTGGTGCGGCCTTCTGGTTAATACCACATTTAACAGGAAGGACTTTAACAAAGGCTTTAAATAATCTTAGTAATTTCGCTGGTATCTTATGGGCAGTCGGTATGACTATTATGTCTTCAGCTATGCACATTGCCGGTCTTATCGGTGCACCTCGTCGTTCAGATTACTCAGAATATGGTGGTGCTTCACAGGCATATGATTGGATTCCTTATCAAATTGCACAAGCTGTGGGCGGAACGATTCTCTTTATCGCCATCCTAATCATTATTTATATCGTCGTGAAATTAGCTTGGTTTGCTCCTAAGGGTGAAGAGGAGTTCCCTATTGGGGATGTACATGAGCTTAGTGGTCCAACACCCGCTATTTTAGAAAACTTTAAAGTATGGCTTGTCATTTTAGTAGCCTTAATCTTATTCGCTTACACCGTGCCAATTTTCGATATTATTTCGAATTCACCGGCTGGCTCCAAAGGCTATCAATTGTGGTAAACATAAAAAAAGAGATTTCTCATTTCCGAGAAATCTCTTTTTTCACGTTATAATTGATACAGTTTCGTATATTTTTCTTGTAAATAATCTGCAAGATACTTGGCATTTAAGCCTTCCCCTGTTGCTTCTTTTAGCAATTCAAATGGTTTTTTCAATGCTCCATATTGATGAACTTTCTCAGTTAGCCACTCTCGAATTGGCAGTAGCTCTCCCTTTTCTAGTAAGTCATCAAAATGAGGGATATCCTTGTCCATCGCATGCTTCCATTGCGCTGCATAAATCATTCCTAATGCATAGGACGGGAAGTAACCAAACATACCACCTGACCAGTGCATGTCTTGTAATACTCCCATTGCATCTGTTTCAGGACGAATGCCTAAATATTCCTCATACTTATCATTCCATACTTGCGGAAGATCCTTCGCTTGTAAATCCCCGTTGAATAAGTCACGTTCAATTTCATAGCGAATCATGATATGTAGTGGATACGTTAGTTCATCTGCTTCAATACGAATGAAGGATGGTTCTACCATATTAATGGCACGTAAAAAATCGCCTAATGCAACATCGCCAAATTGAGCTGGTGAGAAGTGTTGAAGTCGCTCATAGTTATGCTCCCAGAACTTTTCATTTCTGCCGACAAAGTTTTCATAAAATAATGATTGTGATTCATGAATACCCATCGATGTACCAGTAGCTAGCGGCAAGCCTGCAAGCTTTGCATCAATGTTTTGCTCATACATGGCATGACCGCATTCATGAATGGTACCAAAAATAGCTGAACGGAAATCATTTTCATCATATTTTGTTGTAATACGAGCATCTCCGTAATTTAAACCAATCATAAATGGATGCACACTTTCATCCAAACGGCCAGCATCAAAGTCGTAACCAAGTTGAGCTAGCATCTCTAGTGATAGTTCACGCTGAGCTTCACGTGGAAAATGCTTAAATAACATGCTTGTATCTGGTTTATTCGATGAATCAGCAATTTTTTGTACAAGCGTTACAATAGATTCTCGTAAATCACCAAATACTTGGTCTAATACATCTGTCGTCATGTCAGGTTCATATAAATCGAGCAATGTATTATATGGAGATCCATTTTTAATGCCCCAATATTGAATGAATTTTTTTTGCCATTGAATGATTTCCTCTAAATATGGTAGGAATAGTTCAAAATTATTGCTTTCCTTTGCTTCTTCCCAAGCCGTTTCTGCCTTCGATTGTAGAATAACAAATTCTTTATACTCTTCAGCAGGAATTTTTTTATTTTGATCGTAATTCTTTCTTACTTCTTCTACTAAACGAAGTGTCACATAATCAAGATCTGATTTTTTTGCCTCTAATGCTAATAGAAGCTCACCTAATTCTTCACTCGTTTGCATATCAAATAAGGAGGCTGATAATGTACCTATTACCTCTGAACGTTGTGCTAATCCTTTTTTAGGTGCTCCCGTTCGCATATCCCAATAAATCACATTGAGTGCTTCCTCATAATGCTGCATCTTCTTAACATAGTCAGTAAATTGTTGAATAGTCATGCTTTCATCCTCCTTGTGCTATAAGTTTATCATATTTTCGAAAATTTTGTATATTGTGGACCATTTAGTAGTTTTACTCAGATTTTTCATTTTTCACTTTATCTATTATTTTTAAATACTGAGTATCTCCAAGCCCATATTGAGGAAAGAGGCGAAATAATTGTGTTAACAATTCCTGTGGGGACTGATCAACATGTTTCTTAATATAAGAAGAAATATCATTTTCTTCTTTTAAATAGTCAAAATATAATTGAATCCCCTGATACATTACTGGTAAAAGGGTTGCCTCCGGGATACGATGGCGGATCAAAACGTCTTGATAAATCTTTAAATAGTCTCCAAGCACAATTTCCATTTCATCCACATCATAGGTCGCTTCCTGTACCATATGGAAATAAACTTTGCCTTCGTATTTTTGCTGCTCCAGAAAAGCAAGTACAGTTAGCAAGTTCATTTGACAAAACATATCATCCCCAAACCATAAAACGATACATTGGTAGTTTTTGGTCCACAATAACTTCAAAGGATTTACTGTTATATGCTCATAGTCCTGTACTGTTACTTGGTGTCCAGCGGCACGAATTTTGTTAAATTCTTCGCCCAAAATCGGGCTTGCTGTTTGATTGCTACACATGGCTTCATTGAAAGGAACATAATCACTGTTCCCCATTAATTGCTGTTTCGAAAACTCCTCGTACATCATTTGACCATTTAAAACATTCAATATCGCTTGATCATATTGCGCATGTATTTTCTCTTGCAATGCTTCAATTTTTAATTTTGAAGAAATATCCATCGTAAACCATCCTCTTTCATCCTTTAAATTCTTTTTTACAAATGTTTGCAAAGGTTGTGGGGACTTTCGGAATTCATGAGGGCTTATACCAAAGGCCTTTTTAAAGGCTCTAGAAAAGGATTCCTGTGTTGAAAAACCATAATGTAAGGCAATATCGATTATTTTTTCTTCCGACTTTTTTAACGCTTCAGAGGCCAAATATATCTTTCGTAATGAAACATATTTTTTAATGGTGATTCCCGTTATTTGGTGGAATTTAAACGAACAATAATACGGGGAATAGCCCATATGCTTCCCTAAATGTTCTAATGAAAAGCCTTCTAAGAGATGATCTTCAATCCAATCAATCATCTCCTGTATGATGTTATTCATCATCATCCCTCCTCCTTTGATTATAGTAGAGGTGATATGGTTTGTTATGATATAGGTTGTGTTATTATCACATGAATGTTGGAATAATATGTTCTTTGATAAACAGCCCTCTATCTGGTGCATTGACCATAAAGAGTGATGAGATAGCAACTGCTGTGTTCAGCGTTGGAATACAACAAATCACATTGCCGCCATCCCCAATTGCAGCATAAGAAACTAAATCTTCCTCCTCTTCGTTGATACACCACAATTGATCTCACACCAGTCCTTCTCCCTTTTATCTATGGCTTATATCCGTTATACACTTTCCCTTTTGGGCAAAGTCAACTTCCTTTAGCTTATTTTTAGGAAATAAAAAAACTGTAGCAAACCATGCGCTTGCTACAGTTCGTCCTCTCTTACTCAAAGTGAGGTATATATTTAGGAGAATTTTCACTAGCTTTCGAGTAATGTTCGGTTTCCAATCAAACATTTGTAGGAGCTGCCATTCATTTTCAATTTAAAGAAAGATGGGGATTCTTTCTATTCATCGAAAGTAGAGTCTGATCACTCTATGTTTTGGCAAATGGCAATTACTTGTTTAACAGCCTCGGCAGAATGCTGAAGCGCTGCTTGTTCTTCATTTGTTAGGTGCAATTCGATGACAGATTCAATGCCATTGCCTCCTAAAATTGTTGGTACCCCTAGATACAGGTTTTGGTACCCATATTCACCTTCTAATAGGGCAATAGAAGGGACTATTTTCCGTTGATCTTTGATAATGATTTCAACCATTTGCGCGCATGCAGCAGCTGGTGCATAATACGCACTACCATTTCCTAATAAACCGACAATTTCACCGCCACCTTTGCGTGTACGTTCGACGATTTGCTGGAGTCTATCCTGGGGGATGAGTTTTTCTAGCGGAATACCTCCTGCATAGGAATAACGGATTAATGGTACCATTTCATCACCATGTCCACCTAGCACAAAGCCAGAGACATCTTCAGGTGCAATTTGTAGCTCCTGTGCAACAAACGTGTTGAAGCGAGCTGTATCTAACACACCAGACTGACCAATAATACGATTTTTAGCAAAGCCTGTTTCCTTGTGACAGACATACGTCATAGCATCAACCGGATTACTTAAAACTAAGACAATACTATTTGGAGCATAGTGTTTAATTTGTCTTGAAACCTGTTGAATAATCTTCGCATTCGTTGTCACTAAATCATCACGGCTCATGCCTGGCTTACGAGGGATTCCTGCTGTTATGACTACGATGTCTGCACCAGCAATATCCTCATAATTGCTTGTTCCTTTAATAGATACATTAAACTTTTCTATTGGGCCTGTTTGTAGTAAATCCAATGCCTTCCCTTTTGTTGGGTTCTCTGCTTCGGGAATATCGACAAGAACGACATCGCCTAGTTCCTTTTGTGCTAAAAATAAACTCAATGTAGAACCGGTATGACCTGCACCAATCACAGCGATTTTATTTTTACGAAATGCCATTATGCTTCACCTCGATTATCTGTCGCTGGTGTGGCTTCGGTTGATTTTTTAGCACGTGTTGATGTAGATGTAGAAACCGGCTTTTTCTTCGGTGCCTCTGGTCCTTTAATCATTTGGAATACCTCTTCATCAGGTCTTGGAATTACGTGAGCGCCTAATAATTCTCCAACACGCATAGCAGCCGCTTTTCCGGCTTCTACTGCTGCTTGTACAGAACCTACGTCACCTTTCACGACCACTGTCACAATGCCACCATCTACGAATTCCTGCTTGACGATTGTAACATCAGATGCTTTAATCATCGCATCAGCCGCTTCATAAGAACCTACCAATCCTTTTGTTTCAATCATGCCAATTGCACTACTCATTGTCCTCACCTCTCATCACTTCAGTAGAATCAATAATACCAATGACAACTGCATCGATTGGTAACGGATTTTCTTTCATAATATAGCGTGATGAACCACCGCTTGTTATTAGGACATCATCACCAATCCCTGCGCCGATACGATCAGCTGCTACAATTTCAGTGCGAATCGGCTGTTGATTGGAGTCAATTGGTTGAATGATTAGTAGTTTTAAACCATTCAGCCCTTCCTCTTTGCGTGTTGCCCATACACTACCTATCACTCTTCCCATTTGCATGAACTTCACCCTCTTTATGCTACACAGATTAATTTGCTACTCAGAACAGATCGTTAAAGTTTTATTTAACTCTCGCAGCTTATCATAAGCTAACGCCGTTACAATGGTTTTCTTTGGCACGACAATTTCTTGCGCATCTATTTCTAACACTTCCAATTGTGAAAGTAGCTTTTTGTCATAATGATAGATAGCTGGTTTTTCTACCTTTGCTACGACTGGAGACTGCTCTTTCACTGGAATCGGTTGCTCATTCACTTGATGCTGAACGATTTCTGCTAATGTTCCTTGCTGAATTAAACCTGCATTGGCTTCATCTGTATCAATATGCATCTCTAAACGATAACGCTCTGATACACGGATCACCACATTCGATAAAATAATTGGGCGAATACCATCTACCCTGATTTGTACAGACTGTCCATCTACTACATTGAATTTCGCACTGTCTTCAGGGGACATATGAATGTGTGCTTGTGCAATAATGAGTCCTTCATTTAGCACGACACTCCCCTTTGGACCAATCAATGTAACAGGGCTAGAGCCTTGTATATCACCTGAAATTCTTAATGGTGGTTTTATCCCTAGTTTCATGGCATCTGTCCAACTGACTTCCACTTGAGACAATGAACGAGCTGGACCCAGTATACGTACACGCTCAATCGATCCTTTTGGACCAGCAATGACCACGGTTTCCTCCGCAGCAAATTGCCCAGGTTGTGAAAGCTCAAACTTTGGTGTAAGCTGATAATTCTCACCAAAGAGCTGTTCCACTTCTGCTTGTGCAAGGTGGACATGGCGGGCAGATACACCAATTGGAATTTTACCGTCATGTGGAGGGGAAGATTGATTTTTTAAAACTTGCTGCAGAACTTCTTCTACAATTTTTTGCACTAAATTTTCTTGCATCTTGCCTCCTCCTTACGATGTTACTTTTACTATTGTTCCTTGTGCTTGTTGTTCAATAAAACCAGCGTTTGCTTCATCCGTATCTATATGCATTTCCAAACTAAAATCATTGGAAACTCGTACCACTACACCGCGAAATGTAACTGGACGGTCACTGATTACTTCTACAGAAACCAATTCATTGTTTTGAACTTCTAATGCTTTCGCATCTTCCTCAGTCATATGAATATGTGCTTGTGCAATAATGACCCCTTGCTCGATGGCCAATTCATGATCTTGGTTAATAATTTTAATGCCTGCTGAGTTGTCAATATCTCCTGACTGTCTCAGCGGAGGAGTTACCCCAAGTTTCATCGCATCTGTTCGACTGACTTCCACTTGAGTAGCTGCTCTTACTGGACCAAGTATTCGGACATTATGAATAATGCCTTTCGGTCCCTCAATGGAGACACGCTCCTTTGCAGCAAATTGTCCTGGCTGCGATAAGTCAAAATCCTTTGTTAACGTTGCATGTGGACCAAAAAGCGCTTGTAAATCCGCTTCACTTAGATGGATATGACGAGCCGAAATGGCCACTGGAAATGTTTTTGTCGCTGTTGTCACGTTAGCCACCTCTATATTAAATGGATTGTTGTTTCTTGATGACAAGATGAGAGCTGTCCTTTAGTTGGATCAGCTCTCATTGCTGATTTATTAAGCTTCTGCTTTTGGTAAAATCATTTCTAATTCATGGTGTGGACGTGGAATTACATGAACAGATAAAAGTTCTCCTACACGTTGTGCTGCTGCTGCGCCTGCATCTGTTGCTGCTTTTACGGCACCTACATCTCCACGAACAAGAACTGTTACAATACCGCCACCAACATGTACTTTACCTACTAAATTAACGCTTGCCGCTTTTACCATTGCATCTCCTGCTTCAATTGCTCCTACTAAACCTTTTGTTTCTACCATTCCTAATGCTGTACTCATTTGTCATTCCTCCAAATTATTTATTTTGTAATGTGATTTGTTTTAATACTTGATCAACGATTTGTTGAACCATTGTTGTGTCTAAAGAAGGCTCTTGTGATACAACCGACTCAACAACAGACTGCACTTCAAACTCTGGCTTTGGCACCTCTACATCTTTAATGCCATAAGCCATACGTTTAATGTTTAAAAGATGTCTTGCAGTAATGTTATCCGACGTGATATTGCCGCCAAATGTACCACAGCCTAATGTAAAGGATGGTGCTAATCCAGTTGTGCCACCTACTGCCCCAATTGAGGATAGTGTATTTACTACAATACGAGATACTGGTAATTCAACGGAGAATTGCTCTGCTAAAGCTGCATTTTCAGTATGAATCGAGCATGTATGTCCGCGTCCGCCAATATTTAAAAGGTCAATCATCACTTGCTTAGCTTCTGTACTGTTTTCGACAATATAGAGAGCAAAAATAGGTGATAACTTTTCCAGAGAAAACGGAATATTTTTACCAATCATCGTTTCCAAGCCAACAAGTACTTTGGTTTCATCTGGGACAGTGATGCCAACAGAATCTGCTAAGCAGGATGCTGATTTGCCGACGATTTGTGGATTCACCTTTCCAGGAACTGGTGAAATTAATTTCTCCATTTTAGCTTTTTCTTCAGCATTTAATAGATAAGCACCGTTTTTCTTTAATTCTGTTTGTACCTGCTCTGCAATGGCTTTATCTACAATAATAGCCTGCTCAGTAGCACAAATTGTCCCATTATCAAACGATTTACTGTGCACCAATTGACGTACAGACTTTTGAATATTTGCTGATTTTTCGATGTAGGCTGGGACATTTCCTGGTCCTACCCCATAAGCAGGCTTTCCTGAGCTATACGCCGCCTTCACTAATGCGCCGCCACCTGTTGCTAAAATCAAATGAATATCAGGATGCTTCATTAGCTGCTGTGTTGCCTCCATTGAAGACATTGTTAAACATTGCAGTAAACCTTCTGGTGCACCTGCTTGTTCTGCAGCTACTCGGCAAACGTCTAACGCCTCTTTTGTACACTTCACAGCATATGGGTGAGGACTTAGCACTAGGGCATTCCTTGTTTTTAAAGAAATTAATGTTTTAAAAATGGCGGTAGATGTTGGATTCGTCGTTGGCACAATTCCTGCAATGACCCCAAAAGGACTTGCAATTTCCGCCACTTTTTTCATTCGATCATAGCCTACGATACCGACCGTTTTTAATTCTTTAATATCTTCATAGACATCTCGTGAAGCAACTTCATTTTTCATTTTTTTATGATTAGGGATACCCATCCCTGTTTCTTGCACAGCCATTTTTGCTAAGCGATCAGCTTCCTTAAAGGCAGCATCCGCAACAGCTTTCACGATGCTGTCTACTTGTTGCTGTGAAAATTGCATATAGGCAGCTTGTGCTGTATTAGCATGTCTAACGGCATCTCTCATTTCTTGAATAGCTAATAAGTCTTTGTCTAATGTGGCCATAAAGCCGCCTCCTTTCTAAATCACTGGGTTTCTTGCTAAATTTTCGATGGCTTCTCTAAAAGCTTGTGCCGCAGCCTCGCAGGATGATTGGCTGCCACTTAATAAAGCGCCACCAAAATTGGTTTCCGAGGGAGGGCCAAAGAAAACCTTTAGCTCTACATCTGCTGCCTTTAATGCTGCGTCTAAACCAACAACAGCCTCCAATGGCGGTGCGATTAAATACGCAAGGGGTGTGCCCACCTTTACATCTGCCAGCTCAGCAAGATACGTCCCACAGCTTGCCACGGTATGGGCAAATAAGGCATGGTTGTCATTGTTATTAATAGCTTCAAAGTACGTGTCAAACTCTATTTTTTGCTGAATGGCATCTAGAGCACTACGGATTTCATCAGGCGAGGTCCCAGCAATAATGCCAATGACCTCCCCTGACAAGGGACCAGATGCATGTGCCGCCCCCGCATAGAAACTTTTCGCATAGACAACTTCAACATCTGCCTTCTTTGTTGCTTCATCTAGTGCAACATATCCTACATCATCAATTGTGAGGGTCACGAGCCCAATACTATGATGATGCGGCTTCAAATCTAGCTGCTCTGCTAATTCACTGTTGACTCTAGGAATAGTTTGCATCGCTAAAATTTGGGCCATTATTTTTTGAGGATTCATATTACAGCCTCCTAACCTTCTTTTGCGACAAGCTCTACCCCACTTGCCTGATAATGCAAGATTTTTTGTACGATGGTTCCAAGGTACGCACCCGCCTCTAATGGAGGGATGCCGCCTTTATGGATATTAGATATGACCATGCGCTCTGCTTCTACTGTGCCGATTCTAGGTTTATAGCATAAATAAGCACTCATCGATTCAGCCGATACTAGTCCAGGTCGCTCACCAATTAAATAAACAATAACCTCTGCCTGTAACAACTCCCCGATTTCATCCATGAGAGCCACTCGGCCTTTATCAATATAGAAGGTTGTGCCTAAATCAATATTTAAATTGCTAAGACTTTGCTGAAGCGCTAAATAAACATCTTGTACATTTTCCTCAATCGCACTCGCACTTAAGCCATTGGAAATAATGACCTGTACTTTCGGCTGTTGCTTGCACTTTTGTTGAATTAATGACTTGGCTTCATCTGATAAACGACGACCTAAGTCCGGTCTTGTAATGTATTCCTCTTTATCTGTTACTTTCGTTGTCACTTGAAAGACATCAAGTTTTTGTAAAAGGTCTTCTGTCACTTCACCATACACAGCGTCCACTGCAGCCGCATGATCGAGACGGAACTTTAACCATGTTTTTGTTTTTGGTCTTGTTCCCGCTCTACCTACGCCAATCCGAGCTGGTGTATGTTTTTTAGCCGCCTGTATACTTTCTGTTAATGTGTCAGCCTCAAACTGAAAAGGCTTAATCGGGACAGCTACATTTAACGGTTGTTCAAAAGCTACAGGAGCTATATGTGCCTGCTGAGGCGTTCCGTGCTGATACAGTTGAATTAATGGTTCACTTTTTGTAGACGTAGACATAGGTTCTGCTATTTCTGTAGCTCCACTAGTAGCTGTTGTATCATAGAACTTAATAAGCGGCTCTGTTGGTGTTGTGGTTACCTCAGAAGCTTGCCCCTCCGTAGTTTTCTCCATCTTTTCCATGACAAGTTGTGTAATCATAGAGACTAATTGATCATTCACTCGACTCACCTACCTTTCAAAAATGGATAAATCGCCAGCCCTAGCTGAAAGTCGACCATTTTCATAAATGCCCATTTTCTCAAGCCACGCTAAATATTCTGGTGCTGGTTTTTTTCCAAATGTTTGTAGTAATGTAGCTACATCATGGAAGCTCATTGATTGATAATTGAGCATGACATCATCACCCATTGGCGCCGCAATAATAAAATTAACGCCAGCCGCTGTCAGTAACACACTTAAATCTTCCACATCATTTTGATCTGCCTTAATATGGTTGGTATAACAAATATCTACCCCCATAGGGATACCATGCATTTTGCCCATGAAGTGATCCTCAAGACCTGCACGTATTACTTGTTTATTGTTATATAAATACTCAGGGCCGATAAAACCAACTACCGTGTTCACGATATAAGGATTGAAATGTCTAGCAAATCCATAATTGCGAGATTCAAGTGTTACTTGGTCGATGCCCATATGAGCTTCTGCTGATAGTTCCGAGCCTTGCCCTGTTTCAAAGTAGAATAGGTTCGGACCCGTACCCGTCCCCTGCTTTTTAATGAGCTCTTCTGCTTCTCGTATTAAATCTGCTGAAATCCCAAATGAACGGTTGGCAATTTCAGTGCCAGCAATACTTTGGAAAATCATATCAGCGGGTGCGCCCTGTTTAATGGCCTTCATCTGTGTCGTAATATGGGCTAATACACAATTCTGCGTAGGAATTGACCAATCATTAATAAATTCTTTTGTGGCAGTTAATACCTTTTTGACACTTTCAACTGAATCATCCACAGGATTAATGCCAATGACAGCATCACCAATACCATAGGACAAACCTTCCTTTAGGGAAGCAATAATACCGTCTATATTGTCTGTGGGATGATTTGGCTGTAGTCGTGAAGACAGCGTACCTTTTTGACCGATAGTAATATTACATGTGGATAAAATCTCTACTTTATTGGCTGCATGAACCAAATCTAGATTTGACATTAGCTTCGTGACTGCCGCAATCACTTCAGAATTCATCCCTTTGCTTAAACGCTTTAGCTCGCGATCACCAGTATCATTCGACAAAATGTACTCGCGTAGCTGCTCAATGCTCCAGTTTTTGATTTCTCCATATATTTGCTCATTAATGTCGCCCTCAATAATGCGTGAAACCTCATCATTTTCTTGCGGCACTAATGGATTTTCTCGAATATCTTTGACTAGAAGCTCACTTAGTACAGCCTTTGCTGCTATACGCTGTTGAACGGTTTCAGCTGCAATTCCCGCTAGCTGATCACCTGATTTTTCTTCATTGGCCTTAGCCATGACATCTTTTAATGATTTAAAGTTATATTTCTCTCCACCAAATATCACCGATAAATTCACATTCATCCTCCTTACTTTGAGTGGAAGGCAAGAGTTTTCACAACAACTGGAACAACGCCTGATGGCAGAACCTCTCCAATGTCGATGTAATCCCCCGTCTCCACTTTAATTTGATCGATGCAAATAATTGGGACTGCCGGATTGATTGCTTGTATGGTTTGTCCAATAATCTTTGCATAATCTGATTGAATGACTATGATAATTGGTATGTCCTTGGAGCATCTAGTTGCCAAGTGTCGCAATACAGCCTCACACAATGCATGTACATCCTGAAAGCTTAAATACGGCAATTCACTAAAATAGAGTGCAAATGGTGCACGATTTTCCTGTATCGCAAATAAATCATCTGCTCGCTGCACCGCTGTTTTCACCGTACTATTAAAGTCGATTGCTGTTGCATCCATATGGCAGTTAAAAACAGGAACATTTTTAAGCGGTAACACCTCGGCATCCACCTG
The DNA here is from genome assembly GCF_049943995.1 of Lysinibacillus sp. VIII_CA. Taxonomy (NCBI): domain Bacteria; kingdom Bacillati; phylum Bacillota; class Bacilli; order Caryophanales; family Bacillaceae; genus Lysinibacillus; species Lysinibacillus sp. VIII_CA. The sequence goes on along the minus strand of NZ_JBNFXM010000018.1, from coordinate 64,673 downwards.
GATGGTTGCCCCACTAATTTCAGTAGTTTGTGTCCCTGCCCCAGTGACTGTCGCACGAGCAGTTTCTTTAGGTTGTAGCCATAAAAATGATTGCAGTTGCTCGTGCTGTACTAGCATTTTCGCTAATCGCTCACCAATATCATCATATTGACGAAGTGTACATTCATTTTCATAAATACAGGAGGCTACCCCTCCAGAAAAGACGATGGCATCTACTGGTTTATGCCAGTTTGGCAAGTGCCCAAGTAATAATGGATGCCTGTCATCCGTAAATTGCCCCTGCAAGATTAAAGCAAGTGTGGCGACCATTTCTTCTATACATAGCGTTACTCGAGGATCTTCTGCCGCATCACCTACGGATAATGGATTAGTCCATTTTTTCATTAGTTCCATGAGTGGCGGAGAAATTGATTGAATCCTCCCATTGTTAAATTCAATCAATCTACCACCAACATGTAAGGTACATGTACCAATGACCTCTCCAAATTGCATAACAGCAATATTGGCAGTTCCTCCACCAATATCAATATTGGCGATCACTTTAGAAGAATTTTTAGATTGCTGTAATGTACCTGACCCTTTAGCCGCAATAATGCCCTCTAAATCAGGACCCGCAGTAGCAACTAAAAAATGACCAGCGCCGTCTGCAATGGTATGGACAACCTCTCTTGCATTTTCCTTCGTGGCAGATTCACCAGTAATAATAATGGCGCCTGTTGAAATATCAGTTGGTGCGATTTGAGCCAATTGATACTGCTGAAAAATGAATTCTTCAATTTTTTTCATATCGATGATGTCTTTATTGATAAAAGGTGTCTTGATGATGGGACTTTGATGTAACACCGTCTTCTCAATAATTTCAATCCTTGGCACGTGGGTTACGCCAGCCACATTCTTTAACAAAAAGCTACTAACTACCATTTTTGTCGTGCTTGTCCCAATATCAATACCAGCACTATAAATTTTTTCAGTCTTCACCCTACACCACCCTCTCGCTACTGTGAGCAATACATGAGATATGGACTATCGCAATCCTTCACGAATTGTTGAATTTCTTCGTTTGTATGAAGCTGAATAAGTGGAGCAATCCATTCAACGCCAAGCTTTTTCCACGAAGAAGTTTTCACGATAGGGCCCTGTGTCATCACATTTTTTAATAAACCTGTAGCTCTTTCAACATCTGCATCAGGTGCATCAATTTTTGTAATGACACCGATTTGTATTTTCGGAATCCCTAGACTAAATTGCGGAGGAAACACACTTCTTGAAGATGTGGCATCCTGCAAATAAATGACATGTGTTACTTCCAACGAAGTGGCCATAATGTTTCTGTAATACATGGGATTTTCAATATATTCACCAGGTGTATCGACAATCCAGTCTTCATAAACGAGTGCTTGTGTTTTATTAGCACTGCTTTCTCTGCCCAACAAAGTATTCATCAATGTTGACTTTCCTGCTTGCACACCGCCTATTATCATTACTCGATTTTTCATACGACACATCCTATGATTTTGTTATTCTTGATGGTGTATAGCCTAATACTTCGGATAAAAAACGATTAATTTCTAACATCGCCATTTCCACCTCTGATACACTACCGACAATAACAAGACTGCCTGTAAAACGGTCTAAAAATCCTAATTTTACATTCGCAGCCTTGGTCGCTAAATCCCCTGCGATGATGACCGTTTCACTTGGAGTACACGTCATAATACCTAGCGCACCCGATTCTTGAATACCCAGCTTTTGAAACATCTCTGGGTCAGGGTTCGCAATAAGGTGACTCAATGTTAGCTGTTTACCCGGCACAAACTCCTGAATAAATCGTTTCTTTTCTTCACTCACACATCATCACCTCACTTTTTAATCCATTAAGATTTTTGATCTAAATATTCGCCTTCTTTTATAATGCCAGCCTTGCGATCTTCTATTTCTAGCCTTAATGCCGTCGGTACAGAAAGCTTATACGCTAAAATAATCGCAATCACACCCGCTAAAAACTTACCAGCAATAACAGGTAAAATAATAGTTGGCTGGAAATTAGCTGTGAATGATAAGTGATCGCCTAATAAAAATGCTGAACAAACACCAAATGCAATATTAATCACTTTATCTTTTGGTGGCATATGACGAACAAGCGTGAACATCGCCAAGATATTAGCAATTGTTGCTAAAATTCCCGCACTACCAACAGATGATAGTCCTAATTTTTTACCAGCCGCTTCAAGTGGTTTCGAAGCATATTTTCGAATTAAATAAACCATTGGGAATGCACCAGCTAGCATAATACCTATATAACCAGCCGTTTCTAATGCTCGGAATTGATCGATCTCATCAGCCATAATCGGATCGAAGCCCCATGCACCAAATATTTTTGTAAAAATACCTGTAAAAATTTCAACAATCGAGAACACCAATACCAATTTGATTCCTGCATCCATCACACGGCCGAATAGCATGAAGCCTGCAATCATGCCGTTTGGAATAAGCTTTAAGCCTAACGCAATTAACACAACAAAGATGAACAAAGGCAGTAAATTGATTAAAATTTGTAAAACAGAAATGGCAAATACATATGTAGGCGCCTCTGTTGTACTAATCACTTCACGCACTTCTGTGTTAAATAGTACAATCATAATCGATGAAATAAATGCACCAATCGGAATTGTTAATACGCCAGCCATAATACCAAGCGCCATATATTTATGGTCACGTTTATCTAACATCGCAAGACCCATTGGAATCGAGAATACAATAGTAGCACCTGACATAAATCCAACGACTAGAGCCATTACCCATCCCTCATAAGACTCTTTTAACGCATTGGCTAATTGGTAGCCACCCATGTCCGAAGCTAAAATAGTGGTCGCTGCAATCGCAGGATCTGCACCAATTAACTCAAAAATCGGACTAATAAAATGACTAATAAACCATGTTAAGTAAGGTATAGCTGCCATGATCCCTGCTGCTGGGACGAAAATATGACCAACTGTATGGATACCATTCATAAATTCTTTACCAATTCCATACTCAGCATCTCGAATTGCTCCGATTGCCCCTAAAACAGCACAAATCATAATAATATAAACGATAATCGTTCCTATCATTGCCATCTTACTCATCACCCCTTTATGATTAATAAATTTTTATATAAAAAAAGGCACTTTAAAGAAGAAATCTCTTTAAAGCGCCTTTGCTTCAACTATTGACTTGTAAGTTTATAATAATTTGCTCCGCAATATGCACCATTTCTTGTTGTGTTTGCATGCTTTCATTGCGAATTTTGCGATAAGCCTCGTCCTCGCTTATATTTTCAGCCTGCATCAGCAATCCTTTAGCTCGTTCAATGATTTTTCGCTTATCCAATTGTGTTTGCTTATGTAAAATCTCCCCATTGAGACGATTGAACTTATCAATTTGATGAAAAGCAACCTCTAACACAGGCAACACATTCTTTTCGGAAAACGGTTTCATAACATATCCTAATATATTATCCTGCTTCATGTATAGTAATAATTCTTTTTCACTATATGCCGAGATGAAGAGAACAGGTATGCCAAGCTGTTGTTCAATAATCTTACTTGCCTTTAAACCATCTAGTTTAGGCATTTTAATATCCATTAAAATTAATTGTGGTTTATGCAAAAAGGCTAGCTCAATGGCGGTTTCTCCATTATTAGCTTGAGCTACGACTTCGTAACCATTATCCTCTAGCATAAACTTCAAATCAATCGCAATCAATGATTCATCTTCGACAATCATAACTTTCCTAGTCATTTACGATAAATACCTCCTCACTTACAGGAAACTGAATTTGAGTATGTGTACCTTCTTCACTAGGGATAATTGAAAATGAGCCAGCTAAATCATATTCCACAAGCCTTGTGATAATTTCCATGCCAAATGATGCCTTCACCTCTTGCATTCCAACGCCGTTGTCAGAAATATGAAGTGAAATACTTGAAGCCTCCTGCATGAAATGAATATCAATGGCTCCTTCATCGCGACCAACAAAAGCATACTTTAATGCATTTTGTAGTAGCTCACAAATAATGAGTGCAAGGGATACTGCCTTTTTCGAATGGCAAAATAATTGCAAATGATCGTGATGAAATGCTAGTTGAATAGTTGCTGTATTGGACGTGCCAATCATTTTATGTCCAATTTTTTTAGCCAATGCAATAACGTCTACTTTTTCTTCAGCGTTATCCTCATTTTCTAAAATAAGCTCATATACAGATGAAATGCTATATATTCGATTTAACGCCTCTTGAAAAGCACTTGCATTGACAGCAGACAATTCATTGCGCATTTGCAAACGCAACAGACTTGTCACTGTTTGAAGATTATTTTTCACACGGTGGTGAATTTCTCGTATCGCAAATGTTTTCATCATAAGTTCATTTTCTTTCAGCTTTAACTCTGTTAGATCATGAATAATGAGAAGTGTGACCTTGTCACTATGACTGCGAATTGGAATTTTCTTCACGATAAAGGATTTACGTTCAATTGTAATTTCTAGGAAAAAGACATCATCGCCTTTATCATAGACCTCCTGTAAAAACGGTAAGATTTTATCCAATGCAACATTGTCAAAGTTTTCTAATCCCGAAAGTTCCGAAATAAAATGATAGCCAGCGGGATTACTGTAGATTACTTTGTTCTCGTGATTGGTAAGAATAATTGACTCTACAAGTAAATCAGAAACAACTGGTATCGGTTGAGAATTAGGTTCTACAATATGTTCAATTAATGCAAAAGGCATATTTTGAAAGTCATCTTTTGGTGTCGTTTGCATCTTCACCATCTTTTCCTGAATCAATACAGCAATTACTCGCTGTTGTTCATTGAAGATCGGAATCACATTTTGTTCGACTGTAATGCCTTCTTGTGTAACGGCTCTGGAAATCGATGATTTTTCTTTTTGCTTAAACGCAGTGAATACAGCTGGTTCAAAACTTTCAAAAACAAATTTTCCAATTACTGATTTTTCATATAAACCTTTTTCCTTTTTAGGGAACGCTTCTGCCACGACAATTACATGTGATAAATTATCCATCATACAATCTATGAACATATAACAATCAGTAAGCTCTGCATAATACTTTAGCGTCGCTTCTATTTCTATTAACTTGTCAATATCCGTTGCCGATAGATTGGTATAGTTTCTACACAATGATTGAATGTTCGACAGGTTAAAGCCCCCTATCACTGAATAATCAACAATCAGTTTGACTATTCTTAAAAATTCTTGTCATTATTATAAACCTTTTGTGAAATTATTTTCAATACAAAAAATATTTTCTTTCGTCAAAATTCGTTGCATTACAAAGAACTATATAGCTTAAAAGAGAAATATTCAACAGTTTTTTATTATTACATTATACAGCAACAGAAAAATAATTATTTTAATATATCAAAAAAGAGAGCTTGCTGATTCAGCAAACTCTCTTTTTTCTACTTTATTTCAGGTGCAACAGCTAATATATTTTCAAAGGCTGCGCGTTGTTTTTGTTCTTCCTCATTCAACAAAATATGAATATCACCATGATCGTTTGACGTCCTAATTAAACGACCCATTCCTTGCTGCAAGCGTAATTGCATAAACGGTAACTCCACTTCTTCAAATGGATTTTCAGCAAACGTACGCTTCGCATCAAATAACGGATCCTTTGGAGGAAACGGTAAATCATAAATAATAACACGTGTTAATGCTTCTTCAGGTAAATCTAAGCCTTCCCATAAATGATATGAGCATAATGTTTTAACGGTTCCCTGCTGGAAATCTCGAACAATGGCTGATAGCTCTCGATCACCTTCGAATGCGACATGCATACGCTCCATTAATGGCAATTCTGCTTTAAATTTTAACATGGCTTGCTTGGATTTAAATAGAATTAATGTTTGCTCACCATCTCGCAGTAATTGCTGTACACGTGCGGTTTTATCGTGTTGATGAAGCTCATGTAAATAGATTTTCATTACTTCCTCATAATCAAATGGCGAAGGGACTGAAAATGATTGGGACTCTCGAATACCTAAACTATACGCGATATAAGAAAAGTCTTTATTGACGGATAAAGTGGCAGACGAAAAAACGATTGGAAGCTTTTTAGAGAATAGTTTTTCTGCTAAAACTTCTGTTATCAATCGAGGCATTATCACCAACGTTTCCTCACCGTCTGTTTCCTCAAGCCAATCCACTGCATCTCCTTGTGCTATGAAAATACGTAAAGAAGCCTCATATTGTTCTAAATATTCTTCTGCCATATTTAACTCATATTCAGGAATCATATACATTTCAGATTCAAAAACAAATTCCTCCATCAATACTTCCACATCATTTATTAATTGTTTGCCATAAGCAAGCAATGTTTTGGATTTATTGATACGTTTACGATCCTCATCAGAAGCAACGATATCATCACGAAGTTGATCAAAAAATAGCTCGTGATCATCTTGTAATTTTTCCATGGCATACAATGTCCGTTCTCGTACACCATCCACCATTAATCGCTCTAAAAGTTGGACAATTGTTGTTGCCTGTACTTTATAAGTCATAGCCTTTTGCGCAGCGTATTCTAACAGATGTCCTTCATCTAAAACCATCATAGATACTTCTGGCAGTAAGGCAAGCTGTCCTTCACGCTCACGAGATTCCTTGGTAGCTAAATGTTCCATTAAAAAGTCTTGGGAACAAATAACTAGATCCGTTGATTTGCGGTAATGGGAACGATGCAAAGTTTGCCCACAACGATTACGGAGATCACAAACAGAACATTGCATAATCGAGTTGTAATTAACTTTTTGCCAATCCTCATCACTGACAGTTGGATAATTACTACGTTCTCCATATGGATGAATAGCAATCATGGAACCTTGGGCATACACACCATCCGGAATGGAGAACGAAATATCATCGATCCATTCATCTGATTCAACTTTTTCAGCTTCCTCAAAGCGTTTTAAGCATAAATATTGGTCACGTGATTTGGCTAAGCGAACATCAATTTCAAGACCAAGCGTTTTTTGTAGCTTATAGATGTCTCCGCCCTCTTTAACGAGCTGATCGATTAATGTTTCATCAGCACATGCAATAAGTGCCGGTTTCCCTGTATAGCGTGCATAAGAAATAGCCGGAAGTAAATAGGCTATTGTTTTCCCAGTTCCAACACCCGCTTCTGCAAAGAGTACGTTTTTTTCTTTTAGCGCCTGTTCTATTTGATAAGCCATAAAGATTTGCTCATCACGACATTCAAAGCCTTTTTCAGGCAATTCATCATAAAGGACGTCACCCATCCAGTCACCTAGTGAATCGAAAAATGATCGGTCCTTTGATAATGCAAATGGTAAAGATTTACGCAATTGATGTTCCCCCTCTTACTATCTGGTGCTATTATACGCGACGAAACGGAAGATAAGAAAAAATCTTATCTTCCGTTACTATTCGTTAATCTCTTTTAGACTTTTGTCCCCAGAACTGATAATAATTTGTTTCGATAAACCCATTAAATAATTTCCGTTTTTTCGTCGCTTGGCGTCCATATAATTCTTCAAAATTTTTCATGGAGGATAGCATATATACAGACCAGGTTGGATAGTTTTTCATAACTTTTCCTAAATCACGGATAACCTGTTCTACAACGTCCACATCACCAATACGTTCTCCGTATGGTGGGTTACCGATCATGACACCATCTGTTAACTGAGTCGTGAAATCACGTGCTTGCATTTGCTTAAATGTAATCAGCTCTCCAAATCCTGCTTCTGTAGCATTTTCTTGTGCAATGCTTACCATGCGATGGTCAATATCAGAACCTACTATTTCTAACGGTTGGTCATAATTGGCCAAACTTTCTGCCTCATCTCGGACTGCATCCCAGATTTGCGCTTTCATCCATGGCCAGTCTTCAGAAATAAACTCACGATTATAGCCTGGTGCTATATTTTGTCCAAACATGGCTGCCTCTAAAGCAATTGTCCCCGAACCACAGAATGGATCAACAAACGGACGATTTGGATTCCACTTTGAAATTTGTATAAGTGCAGCCGCTAATGTTTCTTTTAACGGCGCCTCCCCTTGTGCTTGACGATAGCCACGTTTATGAAGACCAGCGCCTGATGTATCAATCGTTAGTGTCGCCACATCTTTTAAAATCGAAACCTCAATTTTGTAAGTGGCACCTGATTCATCTAAAAAGCCAAGTCGCTTATAATGCTGCTTCATTCGTTCAACAATCGCTTTTTTAGTAATAGCTTGGCAATCCGGCACACTAAATAATTTCGATTTAACCGATTTCCCTGAAACAGGAAAGGCAGCATCCACAGGTAAATATTTTTCCCAAGGTAAAGCTTTTACACTTTCAAATAATTGTTCAAATGATTTTGCAGGGAATTGTCCAACGACAATTTTGACACGATCGGCTACTCGTAGCCACAGATTAGCACGCGCAATCGCTGTTTCATCACCCTGAAAATATACTTTACCATTGTCAACTGTTGTTTCATAACCAAGTGCTTTTACTTCTTGGGCTACAATTGCCTCTAAACCCATTGCTGAAGTTGCTACTAATTGATAATTTGCCATAGATTATTTCCTTCCTTGATGCTCAATTTCCCAATATTCCATAAACTCCATGAGGTCGTTTAATGGTAATGGTTTGCTGTAATAATAGCCCTGAATAATATCACAGTTCATTTTACGTAGTATATCCACTTGTTGTGCCTGTTCTACACCTTCTGCCACAACTTTCATTTTTAGGCGATGGGACATTTGAATAATAGCATCTACAACTGCCTGTTTTTCATCGAGCGAGCCAATATGTTGAATAAAGCTTCGATCAATTTTTAAACAATCGAGTGGAAAGCGCACTAAATAGCTCAAGGACGAATAACCTGTCCCAAAATCATCTATGGAGATTTTAAAGCCTAATTGTTTCAAACGAACTAACTTACTAACAGTTTCGTTAGCACTATTCATCACTGTTCGTTCCGTCACTTCTATTTCAAAATTGTTTGCTGGCATATTATAGCGTTCTAATATTGTTTGTATCGAATCTAAAAAATTATGCTGTTTAAAGTGAATGCTTGATATGTTAATGGCCACTGGTATTTTCCACCCATATTTTTGCATTTGAATAACTGCCTCGCACGCCTTTTCCAGAATGACTTCACTTAAAGGTATTATTAACCCTGTTTCCTCTGCATAAGGAATAAACTCTCCAGGTGAGACAAAGCCAAGTCTTTCATTATTCCAGCGGACCAATGCCTCTAACCCCTGAATTTGTTCATTGTTCATACAAATTTTCGGTTGGAAATGCAGTTCAAACTCACGATTATCAATGGCTCTTCTTAACTCTGAATCTAGCAATAAGACACGCTGTGCATCTGTTTGCAGCTCATCAAAATAAAAAGAATAGCCGTTCAATCCATTCTTCTTAGAGTAAGTCATGGCTCTATCAGCACAATTAATCAGTTCTTCTGTATTTCTTCCATCTACTGGATAGACACTAACGCCAATACTTGTAGAAATAAAAACTTCCTGACCGTTTATCATCATTGGCTTTTCTATATTACTTATTATTTGTTCAGCAAATTTTGCAGCTTCTTTTACATTTTTTACATTCGTTAATGTAATGACGAATTCATCTCCGCCATATCTTGCAATAATATCTTTGTTTTTCAGTAACTGTTTTAGTCGTTTGGCAACTTCTATTAAAATTGAATCTCCAACAGCATGACCCAATGTATCATTAATTTGCTTAAATCTATCCAAATCTAAAAAATAGACCGCATGCTGTACTGAATGAGAAATAGCAGAAGTTGATTCTAAAAGATTATCCATTCTCTCGATATAAGCAAAACGATTAGATACTTCTGTTAAGGAATCAGTCAGTAAACGTTTTTCTAATTCGTTTTCTACTATTTTTCTTTCAGACAAATCTGTGAAAATACCACAATAATTTGTAACCTTCCCCTCATCGTTGGTTACACAAACAATTGTTAACCATTCAGGATATACGTCTCCAGTTTTACGACGATTCCATATTTCTCCTTGCCAAATTCCTTCTTGTCGTATCTGTTCCCACATTTCTAAATAGAACGGTAATTCATGTACACCTGATTGTAAAACGGCAGGTGTTTTTCCAACCACATCATCACGTTTATAACCCGTGACAAATTCAAAGGCAGGATTAACCATCACTATTTTTTTGTATTCATCAGTAATCATGATACCTTCAGATACATTTTCGAAGATTTTAAGTATTAAGGCAATAGGATATTGAGAAATCAACTTCAATTTATCCATACCTTCCCAATTATTTACTCCGTTCATGTTCCGCCCCATCCTATCTCTCTATACTCCCCTTTAAAGGGCACTTACGCCAGGCCAACTCGTATGTAAATCAATGACACCTCAAAAAGATGGTGTACAGTTTTTCGAGTAACTCGTAAACTCGTCTTAAAAACCTGTGACATCCTTAGAGGTTTGAACTTGATTCAGCAGTCGTCCTATCACCACCTGAATGGAAAAGAAAATGTGCAAACTCTCGCTACTATAGAGTAGAGTCAAGTGTATCTAACATTTTGCTAGGTACCAAAACTTTTGCTGAATCAAGATAAATACACATTGATGCAATCACCGTTTTCAGATATTGTGACTTAGAAGCGGTAGCGATAGAGGCTAGGCTAGCAAGTAGCCATTCTCAAACGTATCGCGCATACCAAGACTTGATTAACTAGGTTACTTTTTCCTCATAAACTCAAAAGAAAAGCTCTCCACCGAGTTGGAGAGCGCTTGTTATTTCATAAATAAGCATCAAAAAAATTCCATAAGCCATGTTTTGTTCCTGAGTACTCAAACAGCTTGCGCCTCGTACAACCAGGTAGTAATCATCTATCTACAGAGCTAGCTCTGTCCCTCTATCCGTTCAATTCCTTCTAGAGAGTGCCCCTACCATAATTTGGGTTTCTCACTCGTGGGGTTTACCTCGTTCCACCTTGCAAGTTTCCAAGCAAGCTTCGTCACTGTGGCACTTTCAGGAAGTGTCAACCATATCCAAGAACTTAGGTTTTCCTTCCGCCGTCAGCTTTAACAGCTGCCTTACCTTATTTTTTCAGTAAGCACGAACACTACGGACATCTCAGTACCGTGTGAGCATGGACTTTCCTCTACGACGTCTAGCGCCGCAGCGATTACCAGAATTTCATGATGATACGAAAGATTATACTAGAGTTTTATGTTAAATACAATATAATTGACTAAAATTATTCGTATAGCTTGCTACCAAATACATGTTTTTCTAAATTTGAAAGACGTTTTAAAATATCAAAATTTGTTGTACCAGCTGCTGCAGAAGCAACCGGTTGTCTCTTTGGTGTACTATCAATTTCTTCTTTTAACTGTCTATTTTCTTCACGTAGTTGGGCCATCACTTTTTCAAACGTTTCATAGTCTTGAATTATTTCATCAAGGAATGAATCTACTTCTTCCACATTATAGCCTTTAAAGTTCTTTTTAAATTCCTTTTCAAGGATCATTTTTGACGTTAATTTAATGTCCATTCACATCGCCCTTCCTCACACTACATACACGAATACATTATAGCATACTTCATCACATTATATCGTCTGAAAACTCCAATTGTAAGCTAAACTTGTCGTTTTATGCGATTACCTGGGAAATTATTTCTTATTTCCTAATCTGAGCAACCTCTTTTCCCAAGAAATTACCCATTTTTGTTTTTGTTCTGCTCTCCATTGCTCATTCCTTTGAATGAGATGTATGCCTTGTTGCGTATAATAAAGGGCCTGCTTATAATCTTTCATTTGGTGCTCATAAAGTATGGCTAGCTGCTCAAGGACATGCAACTTTGTTCTTGCTTCAACAAAATGGAGAGAGGCTACAAACGCATCTATAGCTTCACTGTAGCGTTTACTCTTTTTGTGCTGTAGTGCTAAATAATAGTGCGCATTACCCGCTTCCAGCGCATCAAATTGCGTAGTCACCCTTTCTAACACCTTAACACTTTGTGTGCTTTCTTTTAAATCACCATACCATTTCCCAATGTTGGTAAAGGTTTTTGCAGATTCTTCATGCCCCTCTTCAAACAAGAGCTGAGTGGAGTGACTATAAAGCGTGATAAGCGACAGTAAATCCCACTCATTGTGAAGCAAAACCTTCATAAGAGCATCTGGTCCGCCACTTTTCACAGCATCTAAATAAATAATTGGCGCAAGATGACCAGGAATATCTCCCTTCCGAGAGAAACCAAGCTTCTCTTCCTCCACAGATTTTAATTTTAAGCGCTCCATATCATTTTTCCATAAACGCTTCGAACTATGCAATAAATCAATTTGTCGTTGTGATCGTAATTTTGGTAATGTTTTTTGATGCAGTGTCCAGCGAGTTTCAAGCTGCGGCCAATCAAAACTTTTACCATTATATGTGATGACTGTTGCAGATTTTTGCCACAGTTTCGATTCAAACAAAAATGCCGCCTCATGTGCAGGGTCTGCTAGAATATATTGTGTCAAACTAAAACATTCTTCGTCTACCTCTAAAAAGCCAAGTAAAAAAATATGTGTGCCCACACCTTTTAAGCCTGTCGTTTCCGTATCAAAAAATAATACAGGCTCATGTAAGTCCAGTGCATATGGATGATCAAATGAAGCATCCTGCCATTTTTTCAAAGCATCAAAAAATGACTGTAGCCGATAATGACCATGCTGAAAAGAAAATGGATACTGTACATGGCGCTTAAATACAATACCAAAGTCATTTTCCACAACCTTAAGCCCAGCCTCTTCCCACCGCTTGGTATAGCTTGGTTTGACTGGTTTCTGAAAAGCTGGTTCCTCTACCTTTTGTTGAGCTACCGCTGGTTTTTTACTAAGCATTTTTTTCATTTGTAGTATTTTATTCTCGTAAGACATGTAGTTCACTCATTTTCTGCTTATAATATAAGACTCTCTTGCAAGATTACCACGATTGCTTGACTCATTCAAAATTTTCTTCACAGGAAATTCTTACTTAATATTTCTTTAATGGCATCTGAACAAATTCAATACGCTGTGCAGTAATTATTATAATGTCTTACCAATAGTTTCTCTCTTCTATCTGAAATTAAGGGTGATGACAAGTTCCAGTTTGTCCGTGCAATTTTTCATATACAAAAAAACAGACCAAGGCTCTCTCTCCCTAGTCTGCTTTTGCTATTTGTTATTTTGAAAGTTTTTCATTACCATCTTGATCGATAACATACGTATGAGTTTTGGCCGCTTCTTCAATTTCTTCAAACGCCCAGTGTGTTTCTTTAACATCCTGGAAACTTGGTGATGTTACACCTTGTAGTGGACCACGCTCTAACATGCGATTCATCATCACTATTGCTTGAGCACGGGTTACAGGTTCGTTTGGCGCAAAACTACCGTCTGATTGACCATTGATGATACCTGCTGCACGTATCGCCTCTATAATCCACTGTGCCCAATGACCTTTTGTATCCTTGAATGTAATATTTTGATTCTCTTCAATGTGAAGTTGCTTAAAGTTTGCCACTACAGTTGCCATTTCCGCACGTGTAATGTTATCACTTGCACGGAAATTACCATAGATATCCCCATTCATAATGCCCCGCTCTTTGATAAAGGCAATGGGACCCGCTGCATAATAATCACTTGGAATATCCCGGAATAATGGTGTTGTGTCCACTGTACCATCTGTATAGCCTAGTATACGGGCAATCATCGTTGCCACTTGCCCCCGCGTTACATTTTTTTCAGGACCAAATGTACCATCAAGGAATCCATTAATATAGGCTTCATGTTTATTTACTTCTAAAGGTGGTTTTGTCCTATTCACCTGAATGATGGTAAACGTACTGAACTTCTCAACGGTAAAACGAAGACCTAGCTCCCCCTTCACCATTGTTACAACTTCAGGAAGAACCACTTTTTTCTCTCCATCAGAGTGTTCAATAAACATAGCTAATTGCTTAAGAAACGCCTTACGCTCTACTATATTTACTGGGATTTTCACGTCTTTTAATGGCAAAGTTACGTGCACAGGACGATTTGGCATATTAGTCTCAATGGTCATTGGACGCGCCACTACATGCACATTATTGCTTTCAAGAGCTTCATGTACTACGCGCTCTACACGGGCACGTTCTTCAATGGCTTGACGCTCACTATTCTTTTTAACTGGTACTAAGCGGAAATAGAAATTATCTTCTATCCCCTTCATTGAGCTATGTGGAATTGTAACAAGTCCATTCTCTGTAGCAATTTCCAACGATAATCCGTTTTCACGTAGTAATTGTAGAGATTGCTTTGGAACTTCTACTGTTACTTTATCTATTTCATCATTAACATCAGGGAGAACAATACGAACAATGTTATTGTCAATTTGCTTCGCTTTTTCAATGGCTGCCTTGGCACTCGATTCAGTTAAAGCTACGAAATCTGTAATTTCACCATTGGCATGTTTTGTGCGTTCAATCTCAATCGTAGTTTTTTCCAGTGGGTTATCACCATCTATTTCTAGACCAACTTGAATTTTCGTTGATGTTGTTGGTGAGCTTGGTGAGCTTGGTGTTGGCACCGGTATGGTTGGCTGACCTGGGGCAGTAGGAGCTACTGGTGTCACCACATTTGATGCCATAGATTCTCCACTATTTCCAGCAATGTTAGTTGCTAACACTTTAAATGTATAGGCTGTCCCGTTGGTTAATCCCGTTACTATGATTGGACTTAACGTCCCTATTTTCGCTAACATCGGCTGCTCCACTCCGCCTACATACACTTTAACTGTATATCCAGTAATCGTACTACCTCCATTATTGGTCGGGACATCAAAGCTTACCCTTACATAACTATCACCTGGCGTTGCCAATACATTCGTTGGCACATCTGGAGCTGTTACTGAATTTGCTTGGACTTCTTGCGTAACTGTAAACGTCACTGGTGTTAGGTTTGTCGCGCTTACCGTTACCGTTGCTGTATAGGTTCCTACCGCCAAGCCATCCTTTGC
>NZ_JBNFXM010000018.1:0-49536 GCF_049943995.1 Lysinibacillus sp. VIII_CA | reverse complement strand
TGCCGCTTGTGTATCCAGCTGTTAGTGCTGGGAACATTTGATTACTGATTGTATCAATTGTATATGTTGGTGCTGCTTGGACCACTTGCATAACTGTGAACGTCACTGGTGTTAGGTTTGTCGCGCTTACCGTTACCGTTGCTGTATAGGTTCCTACCGCCAAGCCATCCTTTGCCCTCACAGTAAATATTGTATTACCCGCACTTGGTAAGCTCGTCGCTGATGGTTGCGTAATATCAAAATCATCCGCATTAGCACCACTTATCGCTACCGATACATTCGCTAAACTGCCTGTTCCTGTATTTGCGATTGTTAACGTTTTTGTTTCTTGAGTGCCGCTTGTGTATCCAGCTGTTAGTGCTGGGAACATTTGATTACTGATTGTATCAATTGTATATGTTGGTGCTGCTCTAGTAACTGTAATCGTATAAATTTTTGTTGTTTGATTTTGTGCAGTTACAATAATAGTAATGGTGTTTAATCCGACATTTAAGGCAATATCCTTACCAATTCCACTTGTGACAGCTGCCCCATTCAGCGTTAGCGTTGCATAACTATCAGCTAATGTCGGTGTAACCTGAATATTTCCTACATTACTAGCTACATTTGCAGTGTAATCTGTCGTACCTGAAGCAAAGGCTGGACTTAACGTTCCTGTTGAAAGGGTTAAGTTGCTTAAGTCTGCATTATTGCTTAATGACCCTGTTGTAAAGGTTTGATCACTTCCATAGCTTGTACCTATAGAGTTTGTCGCATATGCTCTGTAATGGTACGTCGTATTTGGATTTAACCCACTTAGGTCAGCAGTAAAAGTACCTGTTGTCCCTGTTATCGTTATTTTACTATTACTGGTCGTCGGATTGGCAGTCGTTGCATAGACAATTCCTCTTTCTGTAACTATCGCTCCACCATCAGCTGTAACATACCCACCAACCGTTGCTCCTGTTGTTGTCACATTAGATGGGATAGTATTTGTAGTTACAGTTGGAGCATTAGCAGGAATAGAGGTCGTCACTGACTTCATTGTATAAGCACTTTTATTGCCTGCAGCATCTTTTACAATGACATTAAAATAATATGTCGTACTTGGTAATAACCCCGTCACATTAAATACTTCTAAATCTTTTGAAAATCCAGTTCCTAATGCTAAACCATTTACTTCGATATCACTAACAGTATCCATATTATTACTGCTAGATTGATAGACTCGATACTCTAAATCGCCCTGTAGTGTCACATCGTCTGTTGCCTTTTCCCACCCAAGCGTTACACCTGTTGTACTGACATTTGAAGATGTAATTGTTTTGTTTGATATTGTAGGAGTTTGAGTATCAGAAAAACTGTCGCTCACATTGGCAATTGTTATATTATCAAAGTTTAAGTTTGATGGCTCTGTATTTGGATCATTAGTAGGGAAATCAAATTGCCACGTAATTTCTAAGGATTCAGCACCATTGTAATCAAATTCATTACCATTATTTAAGAGAGTACTTAATTGATGGATCATTCCATTCCCAGAGATCTCCTTATTAGCAATTGAGTGAGAGCCTAACGTAGCTCCATTCGTATCTTTTACAACTAAGGAAAGCTTACTAAATGTGAGTTTAGGAAGATCTGGAACAATACTTATCCCTAAGTCTTTAAACGTGAATGTTTTACATATATTCCCTCCCTCTGCTTTAATAATCAGAGTTTCCTGAGCCTTAGGTGTATAATTTTGTGTATACAATTGTGATGTTGCTGGATCAACTACAAAACCGTTGCTTATTATAAACTTATCCGAAAAGGTTGAAAATCCTGCACCCGCACTGTTATCACCACTGACAGATCCACCGAAATCATATGTACCATCAGCAGTTCCATTCACAGCAGCCTCTACCTCTATGGCAGGGATATAGCCAATCGATGCCATCATTAAAATTAAGACTATTAAAATACGGACATAAAATCTCATTTTTTTACGGACCATTTTAATCCCATTCCTGCCATTTTTGAAAGCCTGCGATCGATTCATAGTTCCACCCCTTTAAATTTCCTGTTACCCTCTAGATGGAAACTCACCCTGTAAGCAAATAATATAATTCATCACCAAGAAGGGCTGCATATTATTATGTGGCTGACTCCCACCTGTCAAACCTAAAGCTTGCGTGTTCATTTGAACATCCAAATTGGTATCATACAAATGTGGTTGTTTGGGTGGTCTCCCGGCCCCTACTCCCTCTGCCCAAAATAAACCAATCGGATTACCTGATGTTCCAACACTTTGTATAGCTACTGGAGTATGAGAGTGAGCAGGTATTTGGGACTCCAAAAGCGTCACTGTTTGTGTTCCTACCGCTTCACCAACTTTTCGCGGTGTTAATCCCATTCCTGATCCTTGATTCATAGGTGCTGACGCCATTAAATTCGGTAATGCAAAGGTTGTCTTCCCATCGCCACCATACTGAACACCTAATATAGAATAAAGTGCTGTATTTTGCTGAATGTTCATCAATTGACCGTTACATAACGCCCACCCCTTTGGCGCAAAGTTTCCTGAAAAAATTCGGATTTCACCGATATACGCATCTGCCATTCATACCACCTCCTTTTACTTAATTTCTTGTTGGAAAAATACCTTGAGTAGCGATACAAAAATGTACGGCTAAATAAGGCTGCATATTATTATGGGCCTGTCCTCCTCCAGCAGAAGATAATGCAGCTGAATTCATCGTTACAGTCGGACCATCTGCATATAAGTTATCCTTTTGTGCCCATACATTTCCTTTAGGGGAGGGTACACTTGCAAGGTTTGATGAGCCGTACACTTGATGAGTATGTTGAGGTATTTCATTAACTGTTAAAGAATGTGTCACTTCACCCGCCTTTGTTCCTAAAGGTAATGAAGGACCTACATGGATTGGGACACGTCCTCGCAAATCTGGTAAGGCAAATGTTTTTACCCCATCCCCTCCATAAACCGTTCCTAACAGCGCGTATAAAGCTTGATACTGATTAATAGGAAGCAATTGCCCTTCACAAGATAACCAGTATCTTGGCGCATAATT
This sequence comes from Lysinibacillus sp. VIII_CA, assembly GCF_049943995.1. Classification (NCBI taxonomy): domain Bacteria; kingdom Bacillati; phylum Bacillota; class Bacilli; order Caryophanales; family Bacillaceae; genus Lysinibacillus; species Lysinibacillus sp. VIII_CA. Next base: position 46,489 of record NZ_JBNFXM010000018.1, on the reverse strand, counting down.
CATCGCAAATAATCGAACTTCACCTAAATATGGTTCTGCCATTTTCATCCTCCTTTGTACATATGTTTATGGCTGGGTAGGAAATACTCCATATAACGAAATAATGAAGGAAATTGCTACTGTTGGCATCATGTTGTCATGTGACTGATTGCCACCAACAACCGAGCTAGCATTAGCGTTCATTGTAACTGGCGTTAACGGATTGCCAGCTCCATCTTTATCATTTGAGTAATTAGAATATCCACTTGTCGTTGCCCACAGCTTATTAGTCGGTGTTGAGGTATTCCCAACAGCTGTAGCCGCTTGAACAGTATGTGTATGATTTGGCAGTTGATTGGCATTTAACGTAATCAATTCTGTACCACCAGCAACACCTATACCGTACTGTGGACTAACATGAATAGGAACACGTCCCATTAAATCTGGCAACTTAAAAGTAGTTTGACCATCCCCTCCATATGTTGTTCCAAGTAAAGCAAAAAGTGCCTCATTTTCTGAAATACTAAGAAGTTGTCCATTGCATAAAGCCCATCCCTGAGGAGCAAAGTTTCCTGCAAACATACGAATCTCTCCTAAATAAGACTCACTCATTGACTCTCACCTCCTTTCGAATAAATTGAAAATTCAGTCTTTTAATCGAGTGACTCAAACCTCATGGCAATATACGGAGAAATGTCTTCGGTAACGTAAAATCCGCATCTTTCATATAGGCGCCTTGCAGGATTTCCATGCCATACATGGAGTGTAACAGACAAATTCTGACTAGCCGCACTGTTTTGTAATTGCTTTAATAACTTGGTTCCATAGCCCTTACCTCTAAAATCAGGCAATAAAGAAATATCAATTAAATGAATATTCCCACTTTTACATTCAGTCATCATCCTACCAATTTCCAAACCTTCATGAAAAATAATTTCATGCTTTGCTTGCGGAAAATTTTGTTGATAAAATCTCTTTTGCGCTTCGTATTGAATCAGTAAAAGCGCGTGTAATTGTTGTTCATCTAGGGCAAGCGTCGAAAACTCGTTCTTTCGTGTAGAAATATATAACTCGTAAAGAAACGCATCATCTTGAGATACAACATTTCGAGTCTGTACCATATTCCACCACCATTTCATCAAATAGTCATTAAACCTATAAAATTATGTCCCATTTCAGATTAACTAGGAGAGAATAATTGTCCTCCTAGTTAAAAACCATATATTCCTATTTATTTATATATTACTTAAAGTTAACATTCAACAAATATTTGTATATTTAAAATTTTCTTTACCTTACTTTTCTAATTGTTGGTGTAAGTCACACAAACGAGACAAAGCCCCGAATTAATCAACACAAACATGTTTGAATAAAGTTTATTTAGCCTTAACTCCTTTTTAATTCTAATTATTGTGTAATCATACATTGAATTATTATTTAAAAAGTCCATTCTCCATAAAGTTACGGCATCCTTGTTGGTTGACCATTTAAATAATTTTATTTCTAGAAAACTAACACTTTTATCTAATTCGCTTGTACTATTGCAAGTATTTTCTATAAAATGAAATTACATATATAAGGTGCGTTAGATGAATGCCACCCTTACTTTGAAATGAAGTAAAAATATTTATGTAATCATTAATAACTTTTCTTGGAGGAAACGCATTGTTTAAAAATTTTCGTGAAGACCTAAAAAAAGAATGGAAAAACACAACAGAGGATTTAGAAAAAGAAGTATTTAAAGTATGGCAGTTAGAATATAAGGGGCATATTATTCGCATTGTAAATGCTGTGACGGAAGAGGTTCTTTATATTAATAATGAAGTAGTAGATAAAAAGAGTAGAGACAGTATGTTCAAACAAGTTTATCCCTTTGTAAAATTGAAAGGTGAAATTACAGAAACTAATGGAACAGTATCAACAGTAAAAGTAAAAATAGGTGGATTACTCAGTTTAAATATCGTCGTTAAAGTAAATGGTACAATACTACTTCATGAGAAACACAAAATTTCTATCGACTAATTTTTGACTATTCTACTACACCAAATGTTCAGCACTCGAATCAGAACAGTATTGTCTTCACAAATTTATTAATATACCTCTTGCATTGCCAATAAACGTAGAGGAAAAAGTGTAAAAAAAGAAATAAATCCTTCTAAAAAAATTGTCAGGTATATACATTAATAGATAGATAAAGAGAGCTTGAGGAAATCATTCAGATATACCACAAGCCCTCTTTTCTTTTTTAATTAATTTGATTTAATCTCTGAAGAAGTATAATGACCCTCTTTTTTCCTTCCTGCAAACTGTCCTGCGCTCCAATACATGATGGACATCCAGATTCACAAGGACATTTTGAAACATGCTCTAAGGTTTTCATTAATAGATCTTCCCATAAGTCATAGACCTTTTCACTTAAACCAATCCCACCAGGATATTTATCGTAAACAAAAAATGTGGGCAACTCATTATGGGATGCTTTAACTTGTGGGACAACTGCTACATCACTGCTATCACATTGAATAAACAAAGGAATAAACGCATTCATGGCATAGGCTACTCCAATCATTACCTCTGTCAATTCCGCCTCTGACCATTGCTCTGTTAGATGAAGTGAAAGCCATGATGCACTTGTATGCATTTCATCTGGAGGTAAATGAATGGGCCCCGATCCGATATTATCATGCGTACCAAAGCGAATTTTTTTGAAAATAGTTGCCTGTGCGACTAATCCAACATCCCCGAAGCTAATCGTACCACCATTATATCCTCGGCTTCGATCTTCCTCTAATACCTTCATTTCAACGGCAAGATTGGCATCTGTATAATAATCGACGTCGACTTCACGGACATAGGCTTTCTTTTCTTCCCAGTCGAGCTTCTCTACTTGGAATTGAATCCCTTGATGTAAATAAATCGCTTCCTCATGTAATAATGTCATGGCACTATGACGATCCATTTCTCCAATTACCTTTGTTTGGGCAGGAATAGACAGATTAATAATTACCACATTTTCCTGCGAAGCAGACCGTAAGCTAATATCATGTGCTGGGAAACGATCACTCATCCAATGCCACTTATCACTCGTCTTAAAGACAACGCCTTCTTCGGCTAAATACTCTAACAACTCTTGTATGTCATATTCACCATAAGTATCTTCTATAGAAAAAGGTAATTCAAAAGCGGCACATTTTAAATGATCCATTAGAATTAACATATTTTCTGGATAAATACGTGCCTCCTCTGGTGCACTACCAAGTAAAAATAAAGGATGATTAACCACATACTGATCAAGAGCAGTCGATTGTGCAACATAGATAATTAAAGCCTCATCTTGCCGCCTTCCTGCACGTCCTGCTTGTTGCCAGGCACTTGCGATATTACCTGGATAACCTGTCATAATACATGCTTGTAACTGGCCAATATCGACCCCTAATTCTAACGCATTTGTACTGACAACGGTTTGAATAGTTCCATCACGCAAGCCTTTTTCAATGACCCGACGTTCAGATGGCAAATAACCACCTCGGTAGCCACGCACGGATTCATCAAGCAGCTTATTGCGTGTGAGTTCCTTTAAATAAGTGACAATCATTTCAACCCGTACCCTGCTTTTAGCGAAAATGATGGATTGAATACCAGCTATATAAAGCCTCTTTGCTAAATCACTTACCTCTAATACGGCACTTCTACGCACCCCAAAAGTTTTGTGAATAATGGGCGGATTATAGAAAAGAAATGTTTTCTTACCGACAGGTGCTCCAGAGTTTGCGATGAGCGCATGTGATTCATTTGTTAGCAGCTCTGCCAGCTCCTTAGGATTTTTTATCGTGGCTGAAGTACAGATAAACACAGGGTTACTCCCATAAAATTCACATATGCGTTTTAATCTACGAATAACATGAGCAACATGAGAACCAAATACCCCTTTATATGTATGCAATTCATCAATAACGATATACTGCAAATTTTCAAATAGCGATACCCATTTCGTATGGTGTGGCAAAATTCCTGAATGAAGCATATCAGGATTCGTCATAACGATATGTCCTGCTTTACGAACCTTCTGACGAATGCCTGGAGCCGTATCACCATCATAAGTATAACTTAAAATTTCTTCACCACTTTGTTCAATAAGTTCATTCAAGTCATTTTTTTGATCCTGTGCTAAAGCCTTTGTTGGAAATAAATAAATGGCACGTGCGTTGTTATCCTCTACTATTTTTTGCAACACCGGTAAATGATAGCAATACGATTTACCTGATGCGGTTGGTGTAACAGCCGTAAAAGATGTACCACTCTGTGCCAAATCAAAGGCCTCTCGCTGATGCGTATAAAGTTGCTCGATCCCTCTTGCCTTTAAAGCCTTCACTAAAGAAGGATGTAAATTTTCTGGGAAAGAAGCATAACTAGCAGGACGGGCTTCAAGTGTTTGCCAATGAAGAATGCGTTCTTTTAATTCTTCATCATATCTCCATTCATGTAAAAGCTCGCTAATCGTTCGTTTCTTCGATAGCATTTACTGCCTCCTCCTTTACCAGTCGTTCGAAGTTTTTCATTGTAAAGGAGGTAGAATGAATAGCATCTAAAAAACGTTTTTTACTTGTTTCCTTATAAAAAGATTGCACAACAAATTGCTCCATCGATTCTACCGTTGAAGCAATTTGTTGTGTATGCATATATTTCGGTCGATTCTCTTGAATCCATTTATTGGCCTCTTGCTGCCATTCCTTCAACAGTTGGTGAATTTTATCAGCATGTGGTTTCACCTCTTGAAAAAAATCAGGTGTACGGTCCTCCTCACGCATTTGCCAAAAACGTGAAACACATCGATCACATTCATCTAATAATTTGGATGTTTGCTGAATAACTAACAATTTTGCACCTCATCTCTCATCAATTACACGTAAGCAAATATTTTTCGTAGCAAGTACATATATATGATGAGTATGTCTTGTCCATCATTTCAACTACGAAAATATGGCATCTCTTGATACCCTTACCTTTACCTACTTGTTTTGTGGTAAATACTGTATCAATTTTAATGCTATTGAGTTAGTTCAATTGCTTATGAGATAAGTGTACCAAAGTCTATCATTTTTCACTACTAATAGGCGAACAAGCATTCTTTACTTGCCAGTTCTTTTCTGCTAAGCTTACTTTCTGGCTAACTGCTTTGAGCTGCAAAAAAAAGTGCATATTCTGAGCATTGTTCTCCAGAGACACTCTCGTGAAAAGTAATTGATTGACCAGATCTAACTGCGCAACTAATTGTTCTAACTTGTTCAAAATAACGCCCCCTTTGCTTTACTTAAGTATTCCTCGCATGTATAAAATTACCTTCATGCGTGACAAAATAAGCGTAAGTTAGCTGAAAGAAGAAGATTTTCGATAAATTTTTAAAAATGAACCTTCCAACTAAAAAGGCGTCCTGAATGAAAGGTGTAGATATTTCACCACTCTTCAAACGTTTTTATGTTTAAATTTATCAGTTATTTTGACGATTCGAGGAAGACAATCATGAGCTTTTTTTCGACGCAATTTGTTTATTCATTGCATCCACTGTCTACTAGTCTTGTAACAAAGACAACACGGATGTAGGTAGAGAAGAGCCATCAAATCATGGTAAACTACTATATAGGAAAGCAGTTTGATAAAGGGTGAGCTAAATGACAATTCGCTATCCAAATGGGAAATTGTATACCCCCAATACTTCTGTACAGAAAACAGAAAAAAAGAGTAAAAGTAAAGATTTGTCTTTTAGTAATCGTGGAAAGACGCTAGAAGATGAAATTAATGAAGCAAACGACTATTATATAAAAAGACGACTTGCTATTATTCACAAGAAACCTGTCCCTGTACAAATCGTCAAAGTAGAGTACCCTTCACGAAGTGCTGCTGTCATTCGTGAAGCATATTTTCGAACACCCTCTACAACCGACTACAATGGTGTTTGGAATGGGCATTATATTGATTTTGATGCAAAGGAAACTGCTTCCAAAACCAGTTTCCCCTTAAAAAACATTCATGAGCATCAAATGACCCATATGCAGCAAGTGACTGAACAAAATGGTGTGGCTTTTATTATCGTTCGCTTTTCAGCTTTTGAACGATATTTTATTGTGCCATATGAAGTTTTACAAAAGGCCTGGAAAGCAATGGAAAGTGGCAATCGTAAATCCATACCCTTTTCAACAATTGTAGAAGAGGCGTATGAAATTCCTACTAGCTATTATCCACGTATCGATTATTTACCCATCATCCAACAACTGATCGATGCAAAATGCTACAGGTTTGAAAGTGAGGAGAAATAGAATGACTGAACGTCGTCGAACACGTGGAGAGCATCAAAAGGCTCTCGCTGAAAAAAATAAAAAAGGTAAGAAAACAACAACAAAATCGTCAACACCCGCTAAAATGTGGATAAAACGTATTTTCTTAACTCTATTAGTCATCGGTGTTGTAGGCTTCATTGGAGGAGCAGGTTTATTTGCTTACTATGCGAGCACCGCTCCTAAGCTTGATGAGGAATTATTGAAAGACCCTGTGTCTTCAGAGTTCTACGATAAAAACGGTGAAATATTTGCAACAATTGGTGCTGAAAACCGCAAATATATAAAATATGAAGATATACCCGAAGACATGGTGAACGCTATTCTTGCAACGGAAGATGTACGCTTTTTTAAACATCACGGCATGGACTTCTACCGTCTAGGTGGTGCCATACTTGCTAACTTCCGTGATGGCTTTGGTGCACAAGGTGCCTCTACCCTAACACAGCAAGTGGTCAAAAACTCATTTTTACAAAATGAAAAGAAATTAAAGCGTAAAGCACAGGAAGCTTGGCTAGCATTTCAATTAGAACGTAAATATTCAAAAGAAGAAATTTTTGAAATGTATTTCAATAAAATGCTAATGTCAGGCCGTATTTATGGATTTGGTACAGCAGCCCAATATTTCTATGGAAAAGAATTAAAAGATTTAACATTAGATGAAGAAGCATTATTAGCAGGATTAGTACAACGGCCAAATGCTTATAATCCATTGAAAAACCCTGATCTTGCCAAGCAACGTCGAAATACGGTTTTAGGATTAATGTATCAACACGGAAAAATTTCGAAAACAGAAATGGAAGAAGCTAAAAACGTTGATGTCCAAGCAGGTCTTGCAGACGATGCAACGCGTCAATCCTTTGCTGGTTCGAAATACGATGCCTTCCTAGATGTCGTTATTAATGAATTGGAAAATAACGGTGATGGTTCAGCCATGGCAGAAGGTATTAAAGTGTATACAACACTTGATCCAAATGCCCAAAAAGTTGTTGAAAATGTCATGAACGATGACAGCAATTTCCCGACAGAAGATATTCAGTCAGGTGTAGCGGTCATTGATACGAAAACAGGTGCTATTCAAGCTGTTGGTGGCGGTCGACATTATGGTGCTGAACGTGGCTGGAACTATGCAGATGATTTAACAAAAAATCAACCTGGTTCTACCATGAAACCATTAGTGGACTACGGTCCAGCCATTGAATATTTAAAATGGTCTACAGGCCATACACTTGTAGATGAACCTATGAACTATTCCAATTCAAAACAAACTATTACAAACTGGGATGGCAGATATATGGGTGCCATGACCGCTCGTAAGGCATTATATGCTTCACGTAACGTACCCGCTGTCAAAGCATTACAAGAAGTAGGTACTGAAAATGCGAAGGAGTTTGTTGGACGTTTAGGGATTGAAACAGAAAACCTTTACGAATCAGACGCAATTGGTGGTGGAGCGATTACTATCTCCCCAATTCAAATGGCGGCTTCCTATGCAGCATTCGGAAATAACGGCGTTTACACGGACCCACACGCTATTACAAAAATTGTTTACCGTGATGGGAAAACATCTAAAAATTATACACCTGAGCCTAATGTAGCGATGAGTGAAGCTACAGCTTATATGGTAACAGATATGCTACGTGATGTAGTTGGCAACAAACCTGACGCATCAGGTACTGCAGCTAACGTCCCTGGACTAGATATCGCAGGTAAAACAGGTACAACCAACTATTCAGCTGAAGATTTTAATAAATATAATTTACCGAACACAAGCGTTCCAGATTCATGGTTTGCTGGTTATACGACAAACTATTCCATTGCTATATGGAGTGGCTATGAAAAACATTTTGATCCAATTACAACGTGGGAAGAACGACGTTTACCACAAAATCTATTTAAATCGATTATGCAAGATATTTCAGCAAACGTTGAAACAGAAAGCTTTAAAAAGCCAAGTACAGTTGTAGAAGCAACGATTGAAGTAGGGTCTAAGCCATTGAAATTGGCAAGTGACTTTACACCAAATGAATTACGTCAAACAGAGCTATTCGTTCGTGGTACTGAGCCAACAGAAGTGTCGAGTGTTTATGAGGCACCAGAATTGGCTACGCCATACAACGTATCTGCAAGCTTAGATTTAGGTGCACAGTCCATCAACATTTCTTGGGAACATGATGCTAGCTTGAATCCAGAGACAGACGAACCATTACCGACTTCCTTTGAAGTAACTGCAACCCGTGATGACGGTAAAAAGTTTGACCTTGGTAAAACAGAGAGTAAAGGTTTAACAGTGGCCAACACGCTGGAAGATGGCAATTACACGATTTCAGTCGTAGCCATTGTGGATGGTACACGAAGTGAACCTGGTACCACTACTTTCCAAATTACTAGTACAACGGAAGAAGAGGATGTAGAAACAGAAAATCCGGAAGAGCCAAACATTGATTTACCAACAGATCCTGGTGAAGGAGATCAAGATAATGGTAATAATAATGGCAACGGCAACGGAAATGGCAACAACGGTGGCAATAATAATAATGGCAATGGGCATGGGAATAACGGCAACAACGGTGGCAATAATGGTGGTTCAGATGGAAGTCAGCAACCAACGCCGCCTACTGATCCTGTAGACCCAAATGATGAAGAACAAAGCTCAGAATAAACGAAAAACCGAGAAGCACAGGATGCTTCTCGGTTTTTTCATTCTATAAAGAGCTTAAACTATCCTACCCACTCTATTTTTTACTAGCTTGAATTCGCAAACGTGCTGTCCGTTTTTTCGTTTCCTTAAACAATTCATCAAGCTGACGATAACAAGCGTATTGTCCTGGCTTAGCTTTGATAAAGGCAAGCCGTTCAACTCCATTAATCGGCAGCACCTCGTCTCCTGCCGCCTGTACAAGTTGTTCAAACAACTTGATTGCTTCTTCCATTAAGCCTTTTGCTGTACCGTTTCGAGCATCATGGGCTTCGTGGATATTCGCTTGAAGGGTTGTCCATTGGGCAAACCAAGCATCTACCTGATCTTTTGCAATAGCTTCACTATTCATGCTTCCTTCACCAAACCTTTCTTCAAACGCTTTTGACCTTCACGACAATCGCTGAGTAAAGGACAGGCATGGCAGCCAGGATTTTGAGCCTTACAATGATAACGGCCAAAGAAGATTAACTGATGATGCGTTTTCGACCACTTATCCATAGGTGTTTTTTTCATAATCGTTTCTTCGACTTCAAGCACGGAATCTTTCCATCGGCAAAGACCTAGACGTTTAGAAACACGCTCTACATGGGTATCGACTGCCAGTGCAGGAATATCAAAGGCTACTGATAGCACTACATTGGCTGTTTTCCGCCCCACACCTGGCAATGTTACAAGTGCTTCTCGGGTTGCGGGTATTTCGCCATTATATTCATCTAGTAAACGTTGACATAAAGCCTGGATGTTCTTCGCCTTATTGCGATATAAGCCAATAGAGCGAATATCCTGTTGTAATTCTTCCAATGGGACAGCCAAATAATCTTCAGGCGTTTTATATTTCTGAAATAATGTTTTTGTTACTTTATTAACAAGTACATCCGTACATTGTGCAGATAATAATGTCGCAATTGTGAGCTCAAAAGCGTTGTCATGCACAAGCTCACAATGTGCATTAGGAAACATTCGATCCATTTCTTCTAGGCAATGCTCCCACTGTTTTTTTGTTAACAAACCGGACGCCCCCTATTCTCTCTCTTCTAACCAATTATAAAATGGTACTTTATTGGTTGGTTGAGCATCTTGCTGAACTGTGCGTGCTGGATTTCTACTAAAGGTTTGCTTCTCACGAAACTGCTCACTTTGCTTTTGTGCAGCCTGTGGTGTCGTAATATTTTTCTTCTTCCACTCTAACAAAATCCGATCAATATAACGAATACTCAGTTTCCCAGCAAACACAGCTTCTTTTAATGCCTCTTTAATGAGTGTTGGACTATGGTTGTCCTCATCAAGCCAACATCCTATTTTTTCAAGCTCTAAAGGAGATAAAAGACGTCCCATTTCTTCTTCAAAGAGTCGGAAAATCTCTCCTTCTTCTTGTTGAAGTGTTGTGGTAGATTTTTGTTGCTCTTTCATCTCGATCATCTGCACAATTCGCTCCCAGAGTGGATAAACCGAATATTTTTCATAGAGCTTGCCACCTGTATCCACATCACGAGTAATTTCAAGGAAGCCCTTTTGCATTAATCGTTGTAAACGGGATGTTAGTTCATTTTCTGGCATTGTGAGACGATTCTTTAGATCATTCGGTGTAGGGAAGTCATACCCTTCCATATGAAAGGCTAATAAGTGCATGACAATTAGCGCCTCTTCATCCTCTATATTTAACTCCTTATAAAACTGAAAAAAAAGCTGAGGGATGGGAATCATTCTCTGCTCAGTCCATGTACGGAGTCGATGATTATTTGCATTCATATTTCTCTTGACTCCTTCTTTAAGTAAGTAGAAAAGCCGCGTAGATATTTCACTACGCGACTTTGAAATTGATTTGCTTATGGATATAAGCGGTTCAGTAAACGTGGGAATGGAATGGTTTCACGAATATGTTCTGTACCAGAAATCCATGCCACAGTTCGTTCTAATCCAAGTCCAAAGCCTGAATGTGGAACAGAACCATGTTTACGAAGGTCTAAATACCATGCATATGCATCTAAAGATAGGTTATGTTCTTCAAGACGAGATTTTAATAAATCATAGTCATGGATACGCTCAGAACCACCAATAATTTCACCATAGCCTTCAGGTGCAATTAAATCAGCACATAATACAACATCATCGCGATCTGGATGTGGTTGCATATAGAATGGTTTAATGCCTACTGGATAGCATGTAATGAATACGGGCTTGTCGAATGAATTAGCAATGGCTGTTTCATGAGGTGCACCAAAATCGTCACCCCACTCAATATCGTCAAAACCTTGTTCATGTAAAAGCTTGATCGCATCATCATATGAAATACGAGGGAATGGTGCTTTAATATTTTCAAGTTTCGATGTATCACGGTCAAGTCGCTCTAATTCTAATTTGCAGTTAGCCAGAACCGATTGTACAATATGCGTTACATATTGCTCCTGTACCTCTAGATTTTCTTCAAATTCTACAAAGGCCATCTCAGGCTCAATCATCCAGAACTCGATTAAGTGACGACGTGTTTTAGATTTTTCAGCACGGAAAGTTGGACCGAATGAAAATACTTTCCCTAGTGCCATAGCTGCCGCTTCCATATAAAGCTGTCCTGATTGAGAAAGGAAAGCATCCTCATCAAAGTATTTCGTATGGAAGAGCTCAGATGTACCTTCCGGTGAAGACCCTGTTAAAATTGGTGGGTCCATCTTTGTAAAACCATTATTGTTGAAAAATTCGTAAGTAGCACGAATGATTTCATTACGGATTTTCATAATGGCATGTTGTTTACGAGAACGTAACCATAAATGACGGTTATCCATTAAAAATTCAGGACCGTGTTCCTTTGGTGTAATTGGGAAATCTGTCGCTGTATGTAGAACTTCAATTCCTGTTACAGCTAGCTCACAGCCAAAGCTTGAACGTTCGTCAGCTTTCACTTCTCCTCTAATATACATAGAAGTTTCTTGCGTTAGTCCCTTAGCTGTTGCAAAAATTTCTTCCCCCACCTCTTCTTTCACGACAACACCCTGAACAAAGCCAGAACCATCACGAAGTTGTAAGAAGGCGATTTTACCACTTGAACGTTTGTTAGCTAGCCAAGCGCCAATTTTGACTGTTTCACCGATATGCTGTGGCATATCTTTAATCATAATTTTTTTCATAGAAATCCTCCAAAGTTGTCTAGAGGGATTAGTCTTGCCATTTTGATTTTACAAATGTATCAATACGACGGACTGCCTCTTCTAGTAAGTCTAAAGATGTAGCATAAGATAATCGCATAGTAGTTGGTGCACCAAAGCCAGAGCCTGGAATCACAGCCACGTTTGCTTCTGTTAAAATATCCGCAGCGAATGCGTCTACTGAATCATAGCCAGTGTGAGCCATAGCTTCTGCTACATCTGGTAATAAGTAGAATGCACCCTGTGGTTTTAAGACATGGAAGCCAGGAATTGCACTTACCTGTGGGTAAATTTTCTCAAGACGAGATTCGAATGCTTGGCGCATTTCCTCTACAGCGTCCTGTGGGCCATTATACGCTTCAACAGTTGCATATTGTGCAGTTGTTGTCGCATTAGATGTTGAGTGTGATGCAAGGTCAGTCATTGCTTTAACGATGTCCGCATCACCTGCAGCATAACCAATACGCCAGCCTGTCATAGAGTGAGATTTTGCCACACCATTCACAACAATTGTACGTGCTTTCACTGCATCAGAAAGTTGTGCAATTGAAAAATGCTCAATACCATTGTATACAAGCTTCTCATAAATTTCATCTGACACGATTAAAATATCCTTTTCTTCTGCAACTGCAGCAAGTTCTGCAAGCTCTTCACGTGAATATATCATACCAGACGGGTTGCTAGGTGAGTTGATAATGACAGCTTTTGTTTTATCAGTTACAGCAGCTCTTAATTGATCGGCAGTAATTTTATAGCTTTGTTCACGTGTACCTTCAACGTATACAGGTACTCCGCCCGCTAATTTCACTTGCTCAGGATAAGACACCCAATAAGGGATAGGAATAATAACTTCATCGCCCTCGTTTAAAATGACTTGGAATAACGTGTATAAAATATGCTTTGCACCTACACCCACAATCACTTCATTAGGCTGATAAGAAAGGTTATTATCGCGCTGTAGTTTATCGATAATGGCTTTTTTTAGAACTGGAAGTCCACCAGCAGGTGTATATTTTGTATAGCCCTTTTCCATTGAATCAATGGCCGCATTTAAAATGTTTTGAGGTGTATTAAAGTCTGGTTCACCAGCACCAAGGCCAATGACATCAATACCTTGCTCTTTTAGTGCTTTTGCTTTCGCAGTAATAGCTAATGTTGAAGATGGTGTTAAAGTTTTTACACGTGTTGCTAATAAGTTTTTCATCCGGGATCTACTCCTCTTATAAATTCGTAATGCGCTTCCACCAGTCGCCATCCTTAAACATAATATAGACATAGTTGAGTTTGTCGTGGTCGTTTAGGTATGTAATCTCCCAAACAACGCCTGGCTCCTCATAGCCCAATTTCATGTGGAGGACCTTCTGTACATTTCCTTCATTTTTAAAAACCGATAATGCTTGCTTTTCCGTAATACCATCTTCTAATAACACTTCCTGCATGGAATCCTTGTCTAGATTCGTCGGAACAAAGACAGCCTTTTTATCACCGTATTCGTCTACCCCGAACACAGTAACATACGAATGTTTGCCATTATATGTGTAGGACTCCGATACAATTGCGAGGGCTTTGGCATCGAGTGCCAACTGTTCAGCCTGCTCTTCAATTGAACGGAACGGAGCCTCGGCTTTCCAGAGTACTAAAATGCTAATGACAAGTGACAACGAAACAATAAAGACAGAAATGAAAATTAACCAGTTTTTCATCTATTCACCTGTTGTTTCACATCGTGCTTTTTTGGCACAACACATAGCGGATGTTTGTGTGTGTATTTAACTACATTACAATTCATTTTGCTTTCCATTTTGTCAACCTGCTTTCTTTCCTCATACCACAACATTATACAACAATTTTATGCTGTCGTGTTTCTTAATTTCATATATTGTACGTTGCTAGAATAACGTTTTCAAATGATTGGTACAGTAAATTTTATTCTGTAACATTCTGCCTCGTTGTAAATTGTGATGGCACTTCAATTTCTGTAAAGAATATTTACTGAAACAATAGAAAAATTCCTATTCAACACAGTAAATAGGAATCATTCAAATGATGATAGTTCGTATAAAATATGGGTGGCACGGCCATTATCTTTTGCCTCATATAAACAACGATCAGCTTGCTCAAATAAATCATTATAATAATAATTTTTTTGATTGTTTATACAAGCCCCCATACTTACTTTTAGTGGATAGCTTTTCTGGTCTTTTTCTAATGTTAACGTTAGCAAATGGGCGTGTGTATTTTGGACAAGTGCCTTGATGTATGCCTTTTTGGGGTGACGAATACAGACAATGAATTCATCTCCACCATAACGGATAATTTTGACGTCTTCATCTCGCAAAAATTCCTTTAAGCCATTAGCTAAAAGTTGTAAGACCCTATCGCCAAACAAATGACCATGCCTGTCGTTAAATAGTTTAAAATTATCAATATCCAAAACTGTAATACATACATAGGATTCTGCTATTTTGGCAGCATGTAACCATTCATGTAGCTCATGATCTAAGAAGTGGCGATTCAAGACACCTGTTAAAGGATCATAATGTGCTTTTCTTTCTAATCTCTCTTTTTGACGCTTAAACTCCAAATTCAACACTTGCTGTAGTAAATTATCAACGCTCATCTGTTCCGAAAGGTCAATATACTCTTTTTGGACATCAAAAATTTCATCTCGCCAATTCAATTGGTACAGGACATTCAACAATAAGCGCATCACTTTTTTCATAATGGGCTTATCACCATAGGATTTGGCTAGATCTATTGCTTGTTGATAATATTGCACTGCTTCCTCAAGCTTCTGCTGCTTTTCATATAAAAAGCCATAGCCAAACAAGGCTGCTACTTTTTCAGGTTTATGCTGAGAAATTATGCTAGACGTTAATGAGTCATCAAGCAATGCCTTTCCTGCTAAAAAATCCCCTTCCAAAATATATACATCTGCTAAATTATTATTGATGCGAATATCTAATAATCTTGCTAAATCTGGTTGTGTCTCATATAGCGTTTTATTATACTCTCTTGCTAACAACCCCGCTTGAAGGGCTTCCTTCGTACAGCCCTTCTCTACCTCTATATAGCACAAATTATTATGACAACGAACAAGCATCATAAAATCTTGTAATTCTTGAGCAAAAGCAATTGACTGTTTCGTCATCTCTGCTGTTTTTTCACGGATTCCTACCATATCGTATATTAACGACATGGCCAAATAATAATGCATCAAATCTTTGCTAGTACCATATTTTTCACAAATAGCCTCATACTCGAAAATAAGGCTGACAATGGCTAGCGTATCGCCCAAAGAATGATGTACTAAAATTTTCTGATAGTACAAGTCCAATACAATTTCATAGTTTTTTCCCTCTAAAGCTACTAAAAGACCTTGATCTGCCAGTTTCAACGCCTCTGTTAAAAACCCCTTTATGCGCATTTCCATGATTGTCTTATTTAATTCCTCTAATGTTAACTCCACTGTCTCACCACTTTTCCAAGCCCCTATTTAATCCTTCACTTTGTTCTGTAACAATTATAAGACATATTCATTCACTTCGTTCGACTTTTTAGCAATATCCCAACTATTACCTCGATTTCAAAAAAAACTTTTATAAGACAGCTATTGAATGTCCTTTTGTTTTCCCCTTCCATTAAATTTTTATACCATTACACATTTTTCTCCATTTTTGTCCCAGTCAACTGTTGTTTTTACCCATATGATGTGATAACTAGGCATTTTAAGACATTGAAAAGGGATGTGATGTTTTGAGTTTACCAATTAACCCTTCTGACCCAGCTACCATTCCAAAATTTGTAGATGCTCTACAGAAGCCGGTGACCGCAAAACCAAAATACTGTAGAGGACAAAAGAAACATGATTATTACGAGCTAGTCATGATGGAGGGCGAGCACCGCTTTCACAAGCATTTTCCTAATACATTAATATGGGGGTACAACGGCCTTTATCCAGGACCCACTATAGAAGCGACGAAAGATAAAACCATTTATGTCAAATATAAAAATCAATTACCACTACAGCATTTTTTACCAGTGGATTTTACACTTCATGCCGCCAACGATTCCCAAGAGGTAAGAACTGTCACTCACTTACATGGTGCCAATGTGGATTGGGAGAGCGACGGTCATCCTGAGGCATGGTACACAAGAGATTATCGACATACCGGTCCAAAATTCAATAAAGAAATTCATGAATATACGAACCACCAGCCTGGTACTACAATGTGGTACCATGACCATGCTATGGCTTTAACACGCCTTAATGTCTATGCTGGCTTGGCAGGTTTTTATTTACTTAGAGATGCTCTTGAGGAACGTTCTAATTTGCCATGTGGTGAATACGAATATCCTATTTTAATTCAAGATAAATCATTTAATGAGGATGGCTCCCTTTTTTATCCTGATGAGCCACCATTTCCAGTTACTGTACATCCGTCCATTACTCCAGGTTTCGTAGGTAATACGATTGTTGTCAACGGCAAGCTATGGCCCTATTTAGACGTCGAGCCACGTAAATATAGATTCCGGTTCCTCAATGGCTCCAATCGAAGAGGCTATGTCATCAGCTTGTCAAATGAGCAGTCTATGATACAAATAGGGACAGATGGCGGTTTTTTATCAACCCCACAAGCGATTCAATCTGTAGAGTTACTACCTGCTGAACGCACAGATGTCATCATCGATTTTTCAGCTTGTGAGGGTCAGGAAATCACCTTACTTAACACCGATACAGATTTTATCGATGAGCATACGAACGTCATTATGCAATTTAGAGTATCACTTCCCTTAAAATATGAAGATACGAGTGAAGTTCCAGAGAGGCTGTCAGTCACAATGGATTTACACCCACATCATGCACATATTGAAAGACAATTACCATTGACGGCAACAACTGATGAATTCGGAAGACCTATGTTGTTGTTGAACAATCGAATGTACCATGACCCAGCGACAGAAAAACCTTCTTTAGATACTATTGAAATTTGGAGTTTTATTAATACAACGCCTTTTATTCATCCTATTCATTTGCATCTCATTCAATTTAAAATTCTTGAACGTCGCCCATTTGATTTAGACCTCTATCAAAATGAGGGAATAGTATCATTTACAGGCCCCCCTGAGGAACCACGGGACTATGAGCGTGGTTGGAAAGATACAGTGAAAGTAGATGCGGGCAAAATTACGAAAATTATTATGCATTGGAAGGATCATGTGGGGAATTACATGTGGCATTGTCACTTCCTTGAGCACGAAGACCATGATATGATGCGACCTATTCTTGTGATGAAAGATGTCCATGCTGTTCAACAGCCTCATGCTGAAATAGAGCCGTCATCCCATCAGGAGGTTACTACTACTACCACTTCTACACCTACAACAAATACTAGTACGACACATCATAATGAGTCACCCGTACCATTATTAAATACTTCTCAAATTCCTTCCACAGAGGAAGAGGAAATAAAGGAATCATTAGTAGAGGAGTCTGTGCATATCGGAAATAATGTTCAACACAGGCCCATTTTGCTTTTCCCAACTAAGTCCACACCTGCGGGTACGAGTAGGCCAAGACGACGTGGACATAGAAGATTTTAGTCACTAACCATTGAAAAGTAGAGGTTTTCTACAAAAGGATAGATATATGTAGGAATAAGGAGTTTTTATGTAGAGGTTGATGGGAACGAAGGGTGGCGACTCTTGCAGGAAAAGCTAGAAAGTCGAGATGCTGGATGGAGTGGATGTGTTCTGTACGAAAGTGAAGCGGCAGCAACGAAGCTTGGGAAGCAGCTCGCCCCCGCCCGTAAAGGAAATCAACGGTTTTACTTTATTTTACTGTAAAGAAAAAAGACTGTAAGCAAACTCGAAATTCATTGAGTTTGTCCACAGTCTGAAACTACCGTGTAAGCGGTAGTTTTTTTGTTTTCAAGTGTGTACACGCCATAATCTATTCGTGAGGATCGCTAATAGCAGCATCATCATACAAATCGTTAGAATCGGTATAAAGATGTTGACGCGAAAGGTCTCAAACAATAGGCCATATCCCATTTGCCCAATGGGGGCCATACATTGTGAAACAGCCATCATGATAGCCATAACCTTACCTAAATTTTCATTGGGTGTTTCCTTTTGCACAAGGGTCATTACGTAAATTGAAATAATAGTCATCATCATTGCCATGACAAGAGCAGAGCCAATAAATAATAAGTATGAAGCATAATAGCCTATTTGAAGCATTGGTGGAATAACGGCTATGGCCATAGGAATGACCAAAATAGCAGTTAGCAATACCCAAACATATAGCCTATTAATTTTTAGCTTTTTAGCAAAATAGCCCATCGTTAATGCTCCAAATATGGTTGCTAAATCAATCATACCCATCCCTATTCCGTATAATGAATCACTAACATTTAATGTGACACGAAGGATGATGGGGACTCCTACGATAAAGAGCGGTGTAAATAATAAATTTAAGAAAGCCGCCAGTATCGTGCATTTTAAAATAAAGGATTGCTTCACAACATATTTAAATCCCTCTTTTATATCCTTGAATAAAGTCAAAACTAATTGTCCATCGTCATCCCGTTTCTCAAAAGGGATGGTCAAAAACATTTCTACAATTGCTGTAAAGAAAAATAATAGCCCACTTACTAGGACAAGAATTTTGATGCCAAGCATTCCATAAAGTATTCCTCCTAGGACAGGTGCAGCCACACCAGCTAAAGCTTGCACCCCATTCACAATCCCATTTGCCTGCTCAAGGTGCTGTTCTTTTACTAATAATGGAATACTAGCTATTACCGCTGGTGAATACATAGCGCTAATGATGGACAGGAGCACCATAACTACCCCTATCCCTAGAACTGAATGATATTCTGTCCACAATGTAATATAGAAAATCAATACAACGACACAACTAATGGCATCAAATAACACCATTAAATGACGTCGATTAAAACGATCGGCAAGGGCACCTCCGAATGGCGTGAGAAGTATAGGTATGCTTGAAATAGCAAAAAGGACGGCAAAAAGGTCTGCCCTACCCGTCACATCTAAAACAAAAAGGGATAGTGCAAATCTTAATAAGGCAGAACCTAAAATAGAGATAATCTGCCCAAATACAAGGATTTTAAAATCTTTTGAAAATCCTTTACCTTTTACGTATGTTTCCATGTAATGACTCCCCCCTAATTAGACCGACTGTCTGTCATTGTTTTTGTATAAAAAAAGTGTAGTGATAAGTTTAGATTTTGGTTGTGACTAAAACTTATACCACACTTTTAGACCGACTGTCGGTTTATGATTAGTATATGGGAACTCTCCAAAAAAAGGAACTTATTTTAATAATTTTTCAAAATTCCTCTGTTGACTAAATGTTTATTTGGTCAATAAAAGCTGTCATGGCATGACTTACATAGCGGTTCACTCGGTAAATAATGAAACGCACTTAGACTAGGAGTAGCATCTATCATACGAATGATACGCAATTACGAATCATTCATTTGCTGAATTAATAGATACGGCTGCCCGTAGCCCTATATTCGCACGAACTAGAAAACATTCGTCCCTATTCATCTGCTTCATGATATCAATAGAAGCAAGGATTTTAAGCTTTACCCGTGGAAATTTTTGATGAAAAGAACGGTCCTTGTTTCTACTATATAACCAAATATTTAAATATGTTGAGTTTTCTTTATTAGTGAAATTAATGCTAGCCCTACTACACAAACTACCCCAATAAATAACAATAAAAATCCAATAGGAATTAAAAAGAATGGCTCCTCTAGTGTGCCATCTGATGCTACACTACTTCCTTTTATCATAAAGATCAAAAAACTAAGTAACCCTAAAATAAATGGGGTTGAAGCTAAAATGTATTTTTTCATTATTATAACTCTCCTTAAATTACTAATATTCCTGTACAAAACTTTTTTTAACCTTTACCGCAATCATCCTATGATTTCGTTAATAGGATACATCACGGATATATTTTAAGTCAATCATTTTTTATCGAAAAACAATAAATTTTTATTCTTATGCACTTTGTTTTTTAATTGACATTATAAAACCCTATCGATAGAATGACCATAAAGCTCTATTGTAAATTTGGAAGGGTGATTTTATGAGCTATGAAGATTTAATGCAATGGAAAGGTTATTTGTTTTTAGATAATTTAGTAGAGCCAGGGACAAACTCTTTGAGAATATCTATTAAACGAGCTGCCATTAGTTCTAAAAGTGATGATGTAAGCTTTGATGAATTTACATTTAACGATGTCTATTCTATTGAAATTGATACGACCCTCCCAGTCATAGATATAGAATTCGATTCTTATGTATCCTATTCTATTTATGATGAGTCATTTCATTTTGTAAGTCAGGAGGATGAATTCATAGGTAATTCCGTACGTTTATTTACAAAATCAGCTTATTTAGATTTTATAAGCAAAGGGACTATAGCTTTAGATATATACTCCTATAAAGAGCTATTCCATTATCAGATTGTTTGTTTAGACCATATAATTGATATTGTTTCATTCGATAAACCTACTCTATATAAGCAAGTGAATAATTTCTAAAACAGGAAACGTTATTTTGTTGCCTGTTTCATTCCGATAAATATAACCCGCAAACTTGGCCCCTTGCCGATCAAGCATAGTATGAAAAAAAGGAAGTCTAACTGAACAATGAAGGTTAGACTTCTATAAATGGTATTATCTTGTTTAATAGATTTCTGATATTCACCTCTTGAAATATATCTTAATCTCCTTGATCGGATACACAAGAGAAAACACCTTTAATTACTAGGCATAGCCACTATTTTTCCACCAATAATTTTTATATCAGGCTCCCCCTATTGCAAAACACTCTTTTATATTTTAAACTTCCTGATAAAACTTAGTCCCGTATAATGCTAGTTGTTTGAAGCTGATCTTAAAACCGCTTCTTCTAAAACATCTATGCCTCGCTCACTAGCCCTATGTTGAAGGTGATGATGATTTGAACATCACCTTTTATTTCATTTCACATTCAGTTCATAAACGCGTGCTATAGTAAAAGCCATAGGAACGATTTACGTTGTTTGAAGACATTGAAGGAGGCTTATTGCTTTGCAAGAAACATCAAAAGAAACTACAAAAAAACCAGATTGGCGACGATTTATACAATTAGTAAAACGAGCTGAACCACCTATTTGGCTCCTAGTTATCGCTTTAATTATGAGTTTAGCGACTACGGGCGTAGGTTTTATCGTCCCATTATTTACAAAACAATTAGTGGACGGCTTTTCATTAGAATCGCTTAATTATTGGCAAATCATTTTGCTTGGTATTGCTTTTATCGCTCAAGCCATTGCAAGTGGATTATCGATCTATTATTTGAATCGTGTAGGTCATCATGTAGTGGCAAAATTACGTGATCAACTTTGGCGCAAGCTGCTGCATTTACCTATCCCCTATTATGACGAAAACGATACAGGTGAAACATTAAGTCGTGTAACAAATGATACAGCAGTCGTTAAAGAGCTCATTACAGAGCATCTAGCAAACTGTTTATCGGGTGTTATTTCCATCATCGGCTCCATTATTATTCTTTTATTTTTAGATTGGAAAATGACATTAGTGATGTTAATCGCTGTGCCCCTAGCGATGGTTATTTTAATGCTACTAGGAAAACGCATGTTTGTGATTTCGAAAGGGATGCAAGACGAAACTGCTAAGTTTACTTCGGTATTAAATCAAGTTTTACCTGAAACACGCTTAGTTAAAGCTTCTAATGCGGAGCAAGTAGAATATGAGCGTGGGAAAAAGGGCATTACGAATCTCTTTAACTTTGGTTTAAAAGAGGCTAAAATCCATGCACTTATTTCACCATTAATTTCATTCGTTCTGATGTCGGTTCTAGTTGCTATTATTGGCTATGGAGGCGTTCGTGTTTCCTCTGGTGAACTGACTGCTGGTGATATGGTGGCTTTTATTTTATATTTAATCCAAATCATCATGCCCATGACACAATTGACCATGTTCTTTACTCAACTTCAAAAAGCAATGGGTGCCACTGAACGTATTAGTGCTTTATTGGAGCATGAAGAGGAGCATATCGAAGAAGGCATCACAGTTAATAAAATAGATCAGCCTATTTATGTTAACAATGTTGACTTTTCATACGGTGAGGATCCGATTTTATCCAATATAACCTTCACAATAGAGCCCGGCAAAGTAACGGCCATTGTAGGTCCAAGTGGTGGCGGTAAAACAACTACATTCTCTCTATTAGAACGGTATTACCAACCAACTAGCGGTACTATTACGCTAGGAAAAACGCCCATCGAGACATTTTCACTTCACTCCTGGCGTAGTCAAATTGGCTATGTAGCTCAAGAAAGTGCCCTGTTGTCTGGAACGATTCGAGAAAATATTTGTTATGGTGTTGACCGTGAAGTGCAGGATGATGAGCTAGAAAGAGTGGCCAAAATGGCTTATGCTGATCAATTTATTAACGATCTTCCCGATAAGTTTGATACAGAAGTAGGCGAAAGAGGCATCAAGCTTTCAGGAGGGCAACGTCAGCGCATTTCTATTGCGAGAGCGCTATTACGGAACCCGCAAATTTTAATGCTGGATGAAGCTACATCAAGTTTAGATAGTAAATCTGAAATATATGTACAAAAAGCGTTAGATAATTTAATGCAAGGTCGCACAACATTAGTCATTGCTCACCGCCTATCAACGGTAGTAGATGCCGATCAAATACTATTTGTAGAAAAAGGACAGATTACAGGGTGTGGCACACATGAAACACTCTTTGAGACGCATGCCATGTATCGTGAGTTTGCCATGCAGCAATTACGAATTAAAGAGAACTAACGAAGGGAATTATTTAAATGACCAAACTATTAATGGTAGATGATGATGCCCATATTCGAGAATTAGTAAGAGTATTTCTTCAAAATGAAGGTCTCGAGGTGATTGAAGCAACGGACGGTGTCGATGCACTGTCCAAGCTAGCCTCTGAAAAGGTTGATATGGTTATCATGGATATTATGATGCCAAAAATGGATGGTTGGGCTTTATGTGAGGAAATTCGTTCATATCATACAGACCTGCCTATTCTCATGCTCACTGCAAAAGGAGAAACCGCCCAAAAGGTCAAGGGTTTCCATTTAGGGACAGATGACTATTTAGTAAAACCCTTTGAGCCTGCCGAGCTAATTGTACGTGTAAAATCGATATTAAAACGCTATCGTATTGCGCTCTCTCAAGTAGTAGAAGCTGGCAACGTTAAACTCAATCGTCATACACATGAAGTGGATCTGAATGGAGAAATCATTGTCCTTCGTTTAAAGGAATTCGAACTACTATTTACATTAGCGAGCTATGTGGGCAAAACATTTTCACGCGAACAATTGATTGAAGAAATTTGGGGCTATGATTATGAAGGAGACGAACGCACAATAGATGTCCATATAAAAAGAATACGTGAGCGTTTTCCTCAGGAGATCAGCGGCTTTGCCATCCGCACTCTTCGCGGTCTTGGCTATCGCTTGGAACTAGCCTCATGAGAAAACGAAAATTTCTTGTCAGAGTTCTATTTGTTCTATTCCTCTTTCTCATTACCAATACTCTATTTGCTTTTATTTCTTATCATGTAATGGAATGGCTGTATGGTCAGTTAGGTACAGAACCCCATGATTTTTGGCAGCAATTAGGCACCGTCCTCGGTGTTTTCGTACTCTTTGCCTGTTCGGCCGCTATTATCTTCCTAATTGGGCTCAATCGACAACGGAACTACTGGGACGCTATTGTGGAAGCATTAAGACAAATGGCGAAAGGAGATTTTAATATCCAATTAGATGTAAAAGGCAATGAGGAAGACCAATTCGGTCAATTAATCCATGGCATCAATCATATGGCTATTGAATTAGGAGAGCTTGAAAGAATGCGACAAGAATTTATTTCAAACGTCTCCCACGAAATCCAATCACCTTTAACGTCTATTAATGGCTTTGCGAAGGCTCTTAAGAACATACATCTACCGGAAGAAAAGCGGCTACATTACTTAGACATTATAGAATTGGAAAGTAATCGGTTGTCCAAGATTAGTGATAATTTACTGAAGCTGACTTCGTTAGAATCACAGCATCATCCATTTGAAACAACAACCTATCGACTGGATAAACAATTGCGAAATGTCATTCTGGCTCTTGAACCTAATTGGGTAGCTAAACAACTGGACTTTGATCTCCAGCTAGACAATATAACTATTACCGCAGATGAGGATTTAATGAATCAGGTTTGGATGAATTTGCTAACGAATAGTATTAAATTCACACCCGACAATGGAATAATCACTTTGTCTATGACGCAGCATGACAATACCATTACCATCATTGTCCAAGATACTGGCATAGGCCTATCCGAAGAACAGCAAATGCATATATTTGAACGATTTTATAAGGCCGACCAATCACGGACAGCTACAAATGGTGGGAGTGGGCTTGGTTTAGCCATTGTTAAAAAAATTATTGATATGCATCACGGGACCATCACCGTTGAAAGCAAGCTTGGTGAATTTACAGCCTTTTTGATTACATTGCCCATTGATACTACAAAAACTCGTGCAAACGACTAGAGATGTCTGCACGAGTTTTTTTATTAGTAAGCCACCTTTCTAAAATATTGATACACTTTGTTCAGCTTTTGCTGGTGCTTCCCTTTTTTACTTTCCATGTTACCAAACTCAAAAAACTTCACTTTCTTCATTCCCACAAAACTAAATAGCGCTCTTTTCATCAAAATTTTATGCGCATTATTCAGCCATAGCAGCGGATAATTGGTTGGTCCCTTCATCGTGGACACACATACAACCGACTTCCCTTTCAAGAGTCCTTCTGGGAATAATCCTTTAGTATCTCGATACGCAAAATTCGATGCAAACAATTGATCGAAATAGCCTAACAGCATAGCAGGTGGTCTCCCCCACCATATTGGATAGACAAATACAATCTGATCTGCCCAAATCAGCTGTTGACGATACTTTTCCAATTGCGGATCACGATACATATCCCGACGTCGTTTATGCTCATGGAAAATTAAACGCGGATCGAATTCTTCTTTATATAAATCTAGTAGCTGTATCTCATCAATGGCAGGATTCTCTTGACAGCCCTTCATCACTTCCTGTAAAAATGCATAATTTAAGCTCTTGTGGTTTGGATATGTATAGACAATTAATGTTTTCATACTACGCCTCCATTACTTATCATTTGATAACTAAATAATAATCGATTCATTTTTTATTGTCAAATGATAATTGTTTTAAGATAAGTTATTTGTTATCTTGACAATAAGAGGTGATCCAAATGGATAAAAGCAGTTTATTTCATCAATTCGTAACGTTTACAGCAAGTGTCCATCAAGTGACACACGAGCTGTCACAAAACGTGACCGTTGCCAATATAACACCGCTTCAATATAAAATTCTTGAATATATTAAAGTAAGCCAGCCCGTAACGCCTACCGAAATAAGCGAATGTCAGCATATGTCTTTACCCAACACAAGTCGTGAATTGCGAAAATTACAAGACCAAAACCTCATTGAAAAATACAACGACACGGAGGACCGAAGAAAGCAGTACATTCGCTTGTCCATTGAGGGAGATAAAATGATGGAGGAGGCCTTTGCATGCATTGAGGAGCGCTTTTTACAGCTTATTCAACATGCTTCACAGGAGGATATAAAGGATATTCAACATGCCCTAACTATCCTGGAACAAAAGGTCTTTCAACGAAAAGAATAATATGTGCAGCTTCAATGTTCTTATCAGTCAGCCATTGAAGCTGCACTATTTTTCAAAACAAATATCTTTAGTTTATATGCCGCTCCTCCCATGCTCAAAACAATCTAAATTAAGCAAGACTCTACTCTTCATGCCATCCATTGAGTAATTTATAATTGATCCATATGTCCTTACATATTCATCATAATTTCGTAACCTATTGGCTTTTTCATTAATAGAATAAAGGTGTATAGAAGGAGGAGACTCAAGTGGACGTAGGAATATTTGACAGGAAGTGGATTGAGGAAAATTTGGATACACTTCCAATTTGGCAACAGTCTGCCTACATGGATTTTGCCAACACGATTGCTGATGAAGAAAATACCTTTCCGTGTGTACCTGCCAGAATGGGGTTTTTATCGAATCATCTGCGCTATAGTTTTATTGGAGATCCACGGAAGGAGCAATCCATTCATGAGCTAGCACACTGTTTAAAGGAATTCACAAAATCCTCGCAAACTTTTGGTAAATATACAACACTCACTGTATTCTTTCATACCCCTCAAGATATGCTCGGTAATTATAAAGTCGAGGATTATCAGCAATTGTTTTGGACCATACTTAACCAATTAACTAACATCGACGATCTCGATTGGCCTGAACAAATACCAACCGACCCCGCACACAATGAATGGGAGTTTTGTTTTAACGGTGAGCCCTATTTTATCTCCTGCGCAACACCCGCACATAAAATGCGCAGGAGTCGCCATTTCTCTACTTTGCTCATGGCCATTCAGCCACGCTGGATTTTTGAAGAAATAAACGACTCTACTGCATTTGGGCGAAAATTAAAGAAGCTCATCCGTCAACGCATAGCCCATTATGATGCACTCCCTGGACATCCCGATTTAAAATGGTACGGTCAAGAAGATAGTTATGAATGGAAGCAATATTTTTTAAGTGATGATCATCAAAGTCCGTCCAAATGTCCGTTCTTACGAAGGTCGCAAAAATAACGTCCAAACCATTAGGCTTCCTTATGACTTTGCCTTTTCACAACAATCCAGGTTGCTATCCCTATAAGGACAAGAAAGAGCAGGCTCACGAAAAAGCCGAGTCTGCTTGTTTTTTCTCCTAGCGTACCCGATACTGTAACCGCTATGAGCAGCATCCCCAACCCATTTTTCACATGCTCCCACTTAGATAACTCCATAAGCTTCATATAGGTTATTAAAATAAAGAGCCAGTTATAAATCAACATTAAACCTGCTGCTGTCATCAAATATTCAAAGATTTTTTCAGGCATGAGAAAGCCAATAACGATTGTTATGACTAAGCCACCAGTTAAAAATATAAAGGCAGGCATAGGAACTTTTCTTTTCCCTTTCTTCGCTAGTATTTTGGGTGCATCATGATCCTCTGCCAGTGTAATAAGAATCGTAATCACCGCATAGAGAGAAGCTACCATTGTTGAAAATCCAGCAATGATTAAAACACCATTAAAAATATCTGCCACAAAGGGAATGTGATAACCTTGAAGGGCTGTAATAAAGGGACTCTCATCAATCGTAAAGTCCTTCCAAGAGACAAGCGCTAACGCAAGTGCAATGGCCATTAAAAAAATGATCGTAATAACTACTAACATTATTCTGCCTGCTTTTGGTGCTTCTTTTGGATTTTTTAAATCAATGACCATTAACCCCATTACTTCAATGCCTCCATAGGCGTAAAAGGCATACAATAGCCCGAGCCAAATTCCTTTTATACCTTGTGAGAAAAATTCTTCATAATTCGCATAGAGTGAATCCAATGTAGAGGCTTGTGACCCTTTCGTGATGATGACAATGGCTACGATAATAAACATCACAATCGCTGCCGCCTTTAAAGCTCCAAATATGTTTTGGAAGTTTTCAAAACCCTTCATCCCTGTGAGAATCACAACTAACCCTATAGCAGCATAGATAGAGGCTGCAACCCATAATGGCAATGCGGGAAACCAAAACTTTGTAAAAATTCCGAGCGCCATAAGCTGGCTCCCCATAATAAGAATTTCAGAGATTAAATAGACCCAACCATTACTAAATCCAGCCCACCTGCCAAATGCTTGTTTAGCATAAGTACGAAATGAACCTTTATCAGGATTCTCAACAGACATTTTAACAAGTGCATCATAAACAATATACGTACAAATAGCCGCTAATAAAAAAGGAATTAAAACAGCCGGACCACTTTTATGAATGGCCATACTTGTTCCAAGAAAAAAACCTGTTCCTAGCGTACAGCCTATACCGATAAGCGAAAGCTGCCACCAGGACAACCTGCCCTTACTTGTATTTGATGTCATGTAATCAACCCTTCACTACTTTCTTACTAAAGGCAATGTCATACATCGAATGCCTCCACCACCTTTTTCAAGCTCTGTGATGTCCACTTCCAGTAATTTCTTTTTACTTAATATTGGATGCTTCAATAACTGCTGCTTAGATGCCTGCTTACTGATTACTAACGTTTCTGGATCAAGATTAATTAAGTTAATGTCCGGAATGGTTTTATAGGTTTCCAGCCAGTAAACATCAAAACCATGACGCTGTAAAAATGGTGCGGGCATATCAAAATAACTTCCCTGGGCTGTAAACACCTGTACAGGAAAATAACGCACAAAGCTTTTAGCAATCATTAAGTTATGATTCACAACATTACAATTCATATCTAAATGAAGCGTATCATTGCCTTTCGGTAAATCAATAACCGCAATTTCTGAAAATCCTTGTTGAAAGAAGCGCTCCTTCAAGCTTTCAACAGCCTCTAATGAAGTTCTCATCCCTAGATTCATGAGGATTGCATCCTTATTTAATAGCATGACATCCCCACATTCAAGGGATTGAGAAGGCTGTGCATTGCTTATAAATTGTTCGGGAAACCACTTGGCTAAAATAGCATGAGCATATGGATACTCAGGGCGTCTTAACGAGCTTCCAGCGTTACCAGGTAAAAGCTGCTGCCCCACAACACAGGCTAAATCGCGCACAAAATAACGATTAATGAGCTGTTCACTTAACAGCTGCTGTTCTTTTGTTAATTCTTTGGCATAATCGATTACTCTTACCCCAGCGTTTTCAAGCGTTGTCTTCAATGCCAGGAAATTTTCCATAGCTTTATGATGGTTGACAGGCTCACTCCACCCAACCTGCTCAGCTATTTTTGAATCAGTTACATCTACTATCGAAGGTGCACAAAGCATGACCACCTTTAGTTCCTCATGCTCCGACCAACAATTTACTTGAAATGAGTCCATCTTTGTTCTCCTCTTCTGCTTGTCGTTCTCTGTTAGCGTTACCATTGAAAGGGAGATTATACAATAGGAACAGTCACAAACAATGTCATGAACTATATGTAGCATAAATAAAAATTTAGAGAGAACGACAAAGGCTCTCTCTCATTACGTAAAATATTCTAATTTCGCTTGCGGGAAGAACTTTTTCATATAGCCATATAAATGTTCTTTAATATCTTCTTCCTCATCTTTTTGATAAATGTATTTACCTATTCCATATTTCCCCCATTTATATCGTCTCACGGTTTCGTCAAGTTCTAGCTTTGTCATCGGATAATTTTTTTCAATCACACGTTTAGCTGGCTTCGTAAAGCGATGCTGGATAAACTCAAACGTAATATCCTCACGCACATCCTTTGGTAATTCAGCATCTAATCGCTCAAACATCTGATAATACCCCTCCTGCCATCCATCATGTAGATAAATGGGGGCAACGATGAAACCGAGCGGATAGCCAGCCCTTGCCACTTTCCCAGCCGCCTCAATTCTTTTTGCTAATGGAGAAGTTCCAGGCTCAAAATGCTTAATCACATAATCCGCATTGACGCTAAAACGGAATCTTGTTTTACCATTATGTTTAGCATCCAATAGGTGATCCACATGATGGAACTTCGTCACAAATCGTAATTGACCTAATTCACTTTGTCCAAAATGCTCAATAGCACGTTTCAATGTATGTGTGAGATGGTCAATCCCTACAATATCGGACGTACAGGATGCCTCAAAACGTGTAATGTCAGGAGCACGTTCAGCCATATAATGATCAGCCTGCTCCAATATTTCATCCACATTAACATACGTACGAATATAAGGCTTGCTACCCATCGTTGTTTGTAAATAACAATAATGGCAATGACCCATACAGCCAGTGGCAAATGGAATGGCATATTCAGCGGAAGGCTTGGATGTATCAAACTTTAACGTTTTCCGGATGCCCACTACCAAAGTAGATTTGGCTACTCGATACTTTTGAAAATCATTTTCTCCAGGGAGATTTCTTACTTGGTTATGCGAAGTTGTATAGCGTATTTCGATTCCCATCTGCTCAAACTTTTCTTTTAACTCCTGACCTAACGGATAGTAGAGCGCATCAGGCTCAAAATAGACGAGCTGAGGGATAAATGGTTTATTCATCGTTATCCTCCCTCAATGAAAATACTGGTGGTAGGCTTGCTCAGCCGCCATTTCACTTGAAAAAATTAACATATCATTCGTTATCGGATAATAGGTTTCAAATAGGAATACGGCTAGCTCCTCTGGTTGCTCTGGATGATTAACCACCGCGGCTTCCTGTATATTCGCTACATCCTGAATATGAGGATTCCGATAAAAAATATAAACGATATCACCGACATTATATGGTTGTTGCATCTTTTCACCTTCCTCTGTCTTTCTGTTAGTGTGGTGAAATGGTTAGAGAAATATGTCATAAAAAAATTTTTTACGTAATATACATAAATTTATGTGAAGCTATCTTCAAATCTAGGAAAATAGAATAATGCAGAATTTTTTAATTATTTGGTATAATCAAGAAAAGGAGGAAGATATATGATCAAACAATCCATTATTGAAAATGTCCTTGAAGCAGCGCTAGCAACTGGTGGGGATTTTTCAGAAATTTTTATTGAAGATAAATATGTCAATGACTTTGTCTTACAAAGCGGCAAAATTGAACAAAGTATTACTGGGCGTGATTTTGGAATTGGTATCCGCATTTTTTCAGGACTTCAAAGCATCTATACTTACACCAATGATTTTTCTGAGGCAGGTTTATTAGCAGCGGCAGAGCGTGCAGCCCTGGCCATCAAAGGCGGTAAATCGGGTACCATTCACCCTTTGCATAAAGAAATCATCACTCCTATTCATCAAATTCTCCGCATGCCTCATACAGTGGAACACGCAAGAAAAACAGCTATTATGCGACAAGCAGACTCTATTGCCAGACATTATGATCCCCGAATTCATCAGGTAAAAGTTCGATATTTTGATGAACAACAAAACGTACTGATTGCAAATTCAGAGGGTAAGCTTGTTGAGGATACACGCGTTCACAGTAGACTTAGTATGCAAGCGACAGCTACAGAGGGTACTGAGGTACAAACGGGCTTCTATGGCCCAGGTGCACATGCAGGCTTTGAATTTATTGAAAAGCTAGACCTAAACCATTATGCAGGAGAAGCTGCACGTATCGCAGTCACAATGCTTCATGCAGATGAATGTCCAAGCGGTAAATTCCCTGTCATTATTGATAATGAATTTGGTGGTGTCATTTTCCATGAGGCTTGTGGACATGGCTTAGAGGCAACTGCTGTTGCTAAAAATAATTCAGTATTTGCCAATCGTATCGGTGAACAAGTCGCTCCTGAAATTGTTACATATATTGATGATGGTACACTTCCGAACGAGTGGGGATCATTAAATATTGATGACGAGGGAGAAAAAACTAGAAAGAACATTTTAATTGAAAATGGGATTTTAAAGGGCTATTTAATTGATAAATTTAATGCTCGCCGTATGGATGCACAGCCAACTGGCTCTTCTCGTCGACAATCCTATCGATTTAACCCCACATCACGTATGACAAATACGTATATTGCCCCAGGCACATCTACGCCAGCCGATATTATTGCATCGACCGAGTATGGTATTTACGCAAAGTATATGGGAGGTGGACAAGTTTCCCCTTCTACTGGCGATTATAATTTTGCCGTAATGGAGGCCTATATCGTTAAAAATGGAAAAATTGACCGCCCTGTACGGGGCGCAACACTCATTGGCAATGGCGCAAAAACATTGCAGCTCGTTGATCGAGTAGGTAATAATCTCGCTCATGGAGCAGGTATGTGTGGTTCTCTAAGCGGAAGTCTTCCTGTCAATGTTGGTCAGCCAATGATTCGGGTAAGCGAAATAACAGTTGGTGGAACGAAGGGGGAATGATGAATGAACATTGCTAAATACCAGGAAAGACTATTAGACAAGGCACAAGAAGCGGGATTTATAGAAGCGGAGGTTTATTATGAACAAAATAAATCAATTCGATGCATGCTCTACAAGGGCGAGATAGATAGCTACGAAACGTCTGAGGACGGAGGGCTAAGTCTACGAGGGCTTTACAACGGAAAAATGGGCTATTCCTATACAGAAAAACTAGACGATGATTCGATTTCCTTTTTAATTAATAGCGCAAAAGCAAATGCAAACATACTTGATGAAGATGAGGGCGTAGCCATTTTTCATGGCAGCGCTAAATACCCATCCTATGAATATTACAATGAAGAATTAGAGACTATCGGAATTCCAGAAAAAATAGAGCTCCTTCGTTCCATCGAAGAAAAAATTCGCGCATACGATTCACGTATCATTGCTCTTGATTATTGTTTCCTGCAAGAATATACGACTGAACGCTCATTAGTGAATAGTAAAAATCTTGCCTTATCACATAAGGAGAACGGCCTCGTGATTTTCCTCTCCACCGTTGTAAAAGAGGGTGAAGAGATGAAAACAGGACGTTATTTGAAAATGACACGTGATTTTCCTTCTCTGCATGCTGATGATATTGCCAAGGAAGCAGCTGAGGAAGCTCTTGCGAATTTAGGTGAAAAATCGATTCCTAGTGGAAAGTATCCAATCATACTTCGCTCTGATGCATCAGCATCATTATTAGAAACATTTATGCCGATACTGTCAGCTGAAAATGCTCAAAAAGATCAATCTCTATTAAAGGGAAAGGTGGGACAAAAGGTGGCATCAGGGGCAGTTTCCCTACTAAGTACTCCATTCCATCCTGCCGCATTGTCTGGAGCAAGCTTTGATGGTGAGGGTGTTGCAACAAAAGAGCAGGAAATTATTTTAGAGGGGACACTCCAAACACTTCTGCATAATAGAAAAACGGCCAAAAAAGATAACTGTGAAACAACAGGGCATGCCCATAAAGATTCCTATAAAGGAGCCTTAACGATTGCGCCCCAAATTTTATATATTTCAACTGGTGAGAAATCTCTAGATGAATTAATTCAGTCGGTTGGTAACGGTGTATTGATTACTGAATTATCTGGGCTTCATTCTGGTACGAATACGGTTTCAGGTGATTTTTCAGTCGCTGCTAAAGGATTTCAAATTCAAAATGGTAAAATTTCCTCCCCTGTTAAGCAAATGACGATAGCAGGTAATTTTTTCGAGTTTTTACAGGATATTAAAGAAACTAGCTCTGAGCTTTACTTCCTACCAGGAGGATATGGCTCCTCATCGCTACTTGTAAATGAACTATCTGTAACAGTGGAATAACACCAAAAAGTAAGCCATTCTAATTTCTCGGCAATTCTTTTATCTATAGTCACCAACCTCTCATTCAGTGGAAGTGACTATGGGTGAGAGAGTTGCCTTCTTTATTGTATAAAGCCAGTGTCATCCACTATTTTTGCTAATCCTCCTACCACCTTCCCTCTTAAAATTCTCTTACAGCTTCTACGATATGTAGACAAGGAAATACTGCGACATAGCAACTGATGGTTAAATTTTCTTTTAGAGGTAAAATGGTGAAACTTTTAGGCCTTTGATACGTTAAATAAGTTGTCATGCTGCGTCAGTTATATGGCATGAAGAAGGGTGGAATATATGAAAAAAATATGGACTTTATTTTTTGCAGCAATGCTTATTGTACCGCTATTGCTGCAACCGGCAACCGCACAAGCGGCAAAAGCCATCACAATTACTGTGGACGGGGTTCAATTGAAGACCGATCAGCCGCCAGCGATGATTCAAGGGCGTGTTATGCTGCCACTTAGAGCAATCTTTGAGGCATTGGGTGCCAATGTAAATTGGGATTCAAGGAGTCAAACTGTAACAGGGTATAAAGGAGATACTACAGTAGTTCTCAAAATGAAATCGAAGGTAGCTACTATTGATGGCCAGTCAGTTACGCTTGATGTACCAGCACAAATTTTAAGAGGCAGAACTATGGTACCAGTTCGCTTCGTTAGTGAAGCGCTTGGTCAGGAGGTTGACTGGAACTCAAAAAATCAGACTGTCACTATTATATCTGACACTCCAAGCTATATCAGTATTTCTCCTGCGAGCAATGTATCTGTACGCGATGTTAATGATCAGGGAGATGGGCGTGACATGGAGATTAGCTTTTCCAGATCGTCTACAGAATCATACGTCGATCATTATCGGGTAATGGTTTTGAAGGCATCCAAAAGCTTCAATTTAGCATCTGCCTTGAAGGTCTCCCCTTCTAATTATACAGTAGTATCTACATCAAATTCGAATCGTGCTGTTACTTTATCGCAGAATTCAAGGGATGTGGATGGAGACTTCATTAGAAATGATCAGCCTTATGTAGTTCGTATACTTGCGGTTGGGAAAGGTTCTTATTCTAGCGTTTTATCGAGTTCTTCCGCAAAGATTACCTTAACGAATTTGTCGTCTGTTACAGAGGTAACAAATGTGAAAATGAATGATATTAACGATTTTGGCGATGGACGCGATATCTCAGTTAGCTTCACTCGTCCGCAAAATGATAACAATATTTCCAATTATCGTATGTATATCGTAAAGTCTAGGGATGCTAGCAATTTTAGTCTTACTACTGCCAATAATTTATCAAGCAGCTACTATACAACCGTGAATAAATCGGGAAATAACGGCAGTATTTTGACAGGAACTTTATCTTCCACAGCACGTGATACTGCCGGTGATCTCATTAAGAATAACGTACCTTATACAGCGTTCGTTATGTCTGTAAGTAACACGAATTCATTAGGAAATAAACTGTCATCGGGCTCATCATCCGTAACACTTAGTCAAAATACAATGTCTACTCCGATTATTACACAAGTGAGTGATATCAATGACTTTGGGGATGGGCGTGATTTAAGAGTTAGCTTCAATAAAGTGTCCGATGAATCTACTCTTAGCGCTTACAGAATTTTTGTAGTAAGAGCTAACAACTATTCAAATTTTACATTGACAAAGGCAAACAGCTTATCTAGCACTTATTACACACAAGTAAACAAAACAGGCTACAATATTACTCAGGTACTCTCTTCAGGAGCAAGAGATACTGACGGATATCCCATTCAGAATGGCGTTAGCTATCGTGTGTTCGTTATGGCTGTAACAAATAACTCAGCGAATAATACGCTATCTTCAGCCTCGAATACGATTACGCTATATAGCAGCAATGCGGGTGCAGTATCGAATCTATATGCTAACGATGTAAGTGATTATGGCAACGGACGTGACCTCTTTGTCTCTTTCAATAAAGCTGTAGACGAGTCCATTATTAGTCACTATCGGATTCTAGTTGTACCAACAGCTTATTACAATAGCTTCAGTCTGACGGAAGCAAATAATATATCCAGCAGCAATTATACAACTGTATACAAATCTGGAAAATCCATATACGAGCAAACGTTATCTGAAAATACTCGAGATGTGCGCGGTAATACAATCAAAGAAGGTACTAGCTACCGCATTTATGTTTTAACTGTAGCGAATGGAATAGGAAGCAATGCACTATCTGCGCCGACATCTACGATTACGCTAAATAAGAACTTTAATGTGCAAGCTGTATCCAATCTAAATGTGGCAGATATAGACGATAATGGAGATGGCCGTGATGTGCAAGTAACGTTTACAAAGCCTTCGAATGAATCAAATGTCAATCATTATCGAATTCTAATTGTACCGACAGCTTATTACAGTAGCTTTAATCTTTCACAAGCCAATAGTAGTAATTATTACATCACTGAAAGCAAAGGTGGGAATATAACTACAACGAGAACGTTGGATGGGATTAGGGATGTACGTGGTAATTTTATTACGGAAGGAACTAGCTACCGCGTCTATGTACTGACTGTATCCAATGGAAATTCTCCAAATACCTATGCTCTATCCTCTGCTTCGCCTGTCATTACACTTAGTAAAAGTAAAGCTGTTCAGGCGGTAAGTAATATTAATGTAAGCGATGTTGGTGATTATGGAGATGGTCGAGATTTACAAATATCGTTCTCGAAGCCTTCTGATGAATCCAATATTGGTAGCTACCGTATACTTGTCGTACCCGCATCAAAAGCAAATGGATTTGATGTGAACGCAGCTATTAAAGCCACTAATTTTATGGATATAAATAAAGGTCAATCTAGTATAAGTTTGGGAACTGGTAGTAAAGATACAGAAGGAAGACTGATAACGAATGGCGAAGAATATCGCATCTATATATTGTCCGTAGGTAATGGCACGTCAAAGGCAATGTATAACTTATCCTACCCATCTTCTTCTATTACTTTAGTGGATCATTCAGCACCTGTAGCGGTAGAGAATGTACAACTGAGTATTCAAGGTCAACAAAATAGATATTCCGATATTACCATTAGCTTCGATGTCAAAAACGGACAAAACGTAACGGAATATAGAGTGTTTATGCTACCTAAAGATGCCGCAGATGGTTTCAAAGATAGTGATGCCATTAACAATAATTATAGTACTAGAATTTATCAGAATGGTCTCCCCAATGTAAGTCAAAGTCTAAATATAGATTTAGATGCATTTGGAAAACCACTCACAGCATCCATAGAATATGTGGCTAAGGTTTTAGCTGTGGGCAAAGGAAATTATCTATCAACTACGTCCAATTCAGTGATGCTTCTGGAAAAGCCTGATAATACTAGTGGTGCGGCGTCCCAAGACGCTCAAATTAACCCATAAGACAAATAGTTTATAAAGAAGGGACTCCCAATGGTCTTCATCGACCAATGGGAGTCCCTTCTTGCTGTATGGATCATGCTATAATAAATTATTTGGACAAATCTATTTTTTTATTTAATAAATATATTGATAGTCCACCAACTGTCATAGACAATAATTCTCCAACCCCCACTGTGAACCATGTAGCCCAAAAAGGAAGGTCATAAAGAATGGTTAATTGCCCTGCAACCGTAAACATGGATACAGCAAAAATCAATGCTGTCACTACCATTTTTACGATATCATTGGCGATATGCTTTGTAATGCTTCTACAAAGTACTAGTACTAGGAAGGTGGCAATCCCGCCAATTGGCACATCTACTATCCATGTGGGCGACATAAAATTTGCTAGTATGACGCCTAATGTCACTGCGTATACATAACGCTTATTGTACAAGGCCAGATAATTAAACATTTCTGACAATCGTAGTTGAACAGCGCCAAAGCTAATGACTGACAATAAAACCGTTACAGCAACATATAGTGCTGCAACAAGAGCCGTCTTTGTCAGTTCACTCACTGACATACGGCTTGAATCTTTTACAATCGATGTATGCAATTTTATTCTCCTTTGTAAAATAGCTAATCGCTATTTTAGTAATAACTACGACCAAAGGAAGAGAGCTTAGCGCCCTATCTGAAGTGCCGTAGTGCAAGCAATTTTGCTTACTTGCGTATTATAGCAGAAGAATAACTTGATAAACAATCCTACTTAGTCAACCAGCCACCATCGATTGGTAATACAGTACCATGCATATAATCTGCTGCTGAGCTTGCTAAAAATAAGGTTAAATTTGCAACCTCCTGAGGCTGTGCCCAGCGACCAGCCGGCGTTTCCTGTGCTACCCATTTCGCCATTTCTCCGTCACCCTCAAAATCTGCCTGATTCATCGGAGTTTGAATGGCTCCAGGTGCAATTGCATTTGCTCGTATTCCCGCTCTACAATAATCTAAATCTAACTGCTTTGTATAGCCAACAATGGCATGCTTAGAGGCTGTGTAGGCCGCTCCACCACCACCAGCAACAAGTCCAGCAATAGAAGCCATATTGACAATCGTACCAGCTCCTCTTGCAACCATATGAGACAAGATTTTATTCGTCACAAAAAACGTTCCTTTAACATTGGTGTTCATAATTTTATCCCATAATGCTTCGTCCGTATCCAGCGTCTTTGCAAAGCCATCTAAAATACCTGCTGTATTACATAAAATATCAATTTGTGTAAATGAAGAAATAGCAGCTTCGTACGACTGTTCCACATCTTGTTGGCTACAAACACTACCAACCATATAGGCAAAATGCTCTGGATATTGCTGCTGTAATTGGACTAACCCTTGCGCTTCTATATCAAAACCAAATACATTCGCGCCATTTTCTAAAAAAGCAAGTGCTTGAGCATATCCAATTCCTGATGCAGCCCCCGTAATAAAAATCGTTTTATTTGTATATTCTTCGAATCTCATAACATGTCTCCTTACAACAAGAAGCCACCTCAAAATTGAGATGACTTCTCCTATTATTATTCAACTACTATCCAATCTTCCGCTAATAAATCACATACTGTAGGCGTGAACATTGTATAGCCTTCTCCACGTACATTAATCAAAAAATAAGGATTCAAAGTCTCTCCATCGTGTTGACTTTGGCCGACTAGCTTCACATATAGTTCAGCCCCGCCCCAGCCTTTACGAATTACTTTTTCTCCTGCTTTTAAGCGTGGTAATATTTCTTCAAACGTCATGTCTTCATCCTCTATTCCCATTCATTATCGCATTAGTATACTGGATTTTCATTAGGTTGACAACAATGGGTAGCATTGCTTTTTCATCTGTACCTGCTCTGTCGTCACCTTTAGTCCATTTGCCACTAAATAGCTTGTTGCTGGATTACTTGCTAAGAAATTAACAGCTGATATATTCACCTTCTGAGCTGTCAAACTGGCTAAAAAATGCGGCAGTAATTTGACATTACTCACGTCTAATACTTCTAATTGATAAAGAAT
Source organism: Lysinibacillus sp. VIII_CA (assembly GCF_049943995.1). NCBI lineage: Bacteria > Bacillati > Bacillota > Bacilli > Caryophanales > Bacillaceae > Lysinibacillus > Lysinibacillus sp. VIII_CA. The sequence continues at coordinate 7,469 of NZ_JBNFXM010000018.1, read as the reverse complement.
AACCCGCTCCAACTCACCCTGTTTACCCCAAACTATTTTATATAACATATAGCCCAGCACATCATTTGCTTCGTTATAGAAAACCCGAGCTTCTCCTTGCTTAACGCTATGCCAGCTACATTGCCAAGGGACATCTTCCTGATAAAATGGCACGTGAGGTAATTGCTCTGGACGAATTATTTCTGCTCGAATAGCTGATGTTTGTTCTACTCTCGCTGCATATTCCCCACTTAAAAATTGAAGTTGATCGGTTATAGCATAGCCATATTTCTCATACAAAGCAATCGCTACTGAATTTTCCTTTATTGCTTCCAGTACAGCAATTTCAACATTTTCACGTTCATAGATTGCTAGTGTTTCCTCCATTAGTAATCGTGAAACGCCTTTCCCACGATAAAAGGGTGAAATGCCTGTGCCGCCATTCCAAGCCACTTTCTTACCATTAATAATGCGAAAGCCGTTCATAACAATACCAATCGGTTCATCATGGTCAAAAACGACAATGGAGTGCTCAGCTGACAGCCCCTCCCCAACAAGTCGCTGCAAAAACATTTCTGTCGACATGTCAATTGGCACAAAGTATCCTTCAAAGCCTTTGTTCCACGCCCGCAATACTTCCTCAAATGTACATTGAGAAACTGTTTTGATATTCATCATTTCCCTCATCTCAAATTGTATCTAATTTTGCTAAATCTTCTAATGTCAGTTTTCCCAAAATTTCATACCCATGACCTAAGCCCTTAGGTTTTACAATAACGGTGCCCATACTCGAAATATCCCCTAGCCCCATATCTTTCGGAAAACTATGGCCAATCATGACTCTATTGATTCCCTTCGGTGGTTGCATTTCCATCATAGATTGAAAAGCCATTAAAATTGTATTTTGTTGAACAGTCGACAAATTTCCACCTAACATAAAGATCTCAAACAAAAAAGGGTCAATCTGTACCTGAACATTTGGAAAAGCCAACTGAGCTGTTTCAATCGTTCGACAGAAAGGACTAGCTGTGATAGGCGCAAGGATGGGGATTTGCCAATAACGTAGCATCTGGCCATAATATACAGCCTCATGACGACCTTGTTCTGATAAATTTCTTTGATACTGACAACTTTGAAATAGAGCATTCGCTTGATCTACACCTACTGTTGCAGTCCCATGCCTTGCATATAAAATAAGTCCTCCTTCTTTTAATAATTGCAGGAGATCCTTTTCCAATTCTTTCATCCCCTTCATTTTATCACTTTATTCTTTGTAATGTATGTCTTACAAATAGAAAAAAGCTCCCTATTTTTTAGGAAACTTCTTTCTTTTACAGGGAAATAAAGTAACGCTGTCGATCTCCACTTCTGGCAGACGCTCTCAGCAGGAGTCGCATTCCCTCGTTCCAATTAATTTTTCGATAAAGTACTTTATCTACCAAAAATATGGAACAGATGATGTATGACAGGCAAGGGATTTTTTTATGCGACCTTTGTTTCAGGAATTTTATGAACTTTCCTTGAGTATAGGAACTGAGACATAAAATGTGCTATTTCACCTTTTTAGTTTACTTTCTTGTAAAGGATTATTAAACTAGTGTTTACGGTGTGTAATTTTAAAGTCATATTGATTTTGTGTTTTATTTTATGTAGGATAAACAAGCATTGTTTGGTTTACAAACAAAAAATAGAGTTAATTAATATTCTAGAATATTAATAGATGAGGAAGTCCCGAGTTATATGAAAAATCCAAAAATAAAGCTTATATTAATTCTATCAACAATTTTATTATGTTTGTTTACAAGTTTAAACATCATTACATCCTATGTAAAAATTAAAAAGACCGTTGAAGAATCAATTGCTAATCAAAGTCTAGAGGCTGCCACTACCATTGCATCTTCCATCGATACCATTGCCTATCAGCAATTTTTAGATAATCCGCACAAGAATGATTATTATTGGGAAGTAAGAAGTTACTTAAATGATGCAAGGGTAAAGCTAGGTGCATTATTTGTTTATACATTACAGGTGGATAACCCAAAAGTATCAAAAGCAATGGTAATGGGTATGCCGAGTGAACTAAAAAAAGGATTTGAAATAGGTGAGGTTTGTACTGTTCCTGCTCAACAAGTAGAAAAAGCCTATCATGGTGAAACCTATGTTACAGAGGTAATCCATGATTCAGTCCACGGTTCTTATTTATCTGTTGGTGCGCCCATTAAAGATGATACAGGCAAAATAATTGGTTATCTAGGTATTGATATAAGCGCAGATACTTTAAATGGTATTAAAGGAAAAGTCATTGAAGATAACCTATTTATTTTTATTTTCAATGGTGTCTTTATTTTAATTGTTGCTGGTTCTTTTTTATTTTTACAAAGATGGTACCAAAAAGAGGTAGCGAAGGAAGTAGGCGCTACAGAAGATACTTACCAAGCAGAAATCAAAACGCTGATTACCTCGGTGTCTTCGTTACGTCATGATTTCACGAACCATATTCAAGTTTTACATGGCCTTTTACAATTAGAAAAAACAGATCAAGCAAAACAATATTTAGCATCACTGTCTAAAGAAGTACAAGCGATTAAATCTTTAAAATTAAATATTGATCATCCAGGTTTATCCATATTATTACAAACAAAAAAGCTAACTGCACAGAATCATAATATTGATATGGATTTTACCATCTCTCAGGGCGACTTTAATAAAATTAAAACGACAGATTTAATCAAGATTCTATCGAACTTAATTGACAATGCGATTGATGCTGCCAATGAATTGCCTGAGGGGCAACGTAAAATTATGATTTGTTGTCAAGCAAATGAAACACAATATGAATTTAAAATTACGAATACAGGACCGAATATTGTAGATGAGAATCAAATCTTTAAACAAGGATTCTCTACGAAAAAGCATGAAAATGGTAAAATTCGAGGGCAAGGTTTATTTATCGTGAAAGAAATTGTCCATAAATATCATGGAGATATTTCGATTGAATCATCGAAACATCTTGAAACGACTGCCATCGTCCATATTCCGTTCAAATAGCTACAAAATGTAGAGACCATTAGACAAAGGCCATTGAGAAAATGATTCTCAATGGCCTTTGTTTTTTCTCATCCTCGTACGCATAGTAATAGAAGTACAGCACAGCATAACAACTTTTTCGGAAAGAGCAAGAGATGCGGCTAGACCCCTTCCGTAATGAAAACCAACGGCCTCATGTTATTTCCATGAAAAAGAAAGAAAAAAAACTTTTTGAGCTTGTCTACAGCCAAATATTAGTCAACGGTCAGACACCCTGATTTTTTTTTGCCTTATTAGTAGCAGTTCGTGTCCGATCTTGTGGTTTTAAGAAGGACGGTCGTAGACTATAGCCCTTTGGCGATAAACGTAGTAAGGACTTGCCGATATTTCCACCACTTTCGTAATCAGCACTAAAATTTATATAGGGCACACCTAAAACACGCATATTTGCTGCATAGAGGATAATGAAAAAGACCGAAATAAAAAATCCAAACAGACCCAAAAAAGCTGAAAATAAAATGATGATTAATCGGAAAATACTCATTGCTGTCACAAAGGCTTGATTGACCAGTGTGAATGCAGCAATGCTTGAAATTGCAATGATAACAATCATCGAAGGGCTTGTCACACCAGCTTTAATCGCAGCATCTCCAATGATTAATCCTCCCACCACACTGATTGAACCACTAATCGCACTAGGCAAACGCAAATTGGCCTCGCGAAACATTTCAAACATAAATAGCATCATCATTATTTCAAGTACTGTCGGAAATGGTAATCCCGTTCTTGACTCGACCACTGTCGCAAGAAGAAGATATGGAAGCTGTTCTTGATGATAGGTGGTTACGGCAAGCCAAAAACCAGGAAGTAACATACTGATCAGTATTCCAAATATTCGGAGCACCCGTTCCATTGAACTGACGATGATGGGATATTCATTGTCCTCAGCTGTTTTAAAGAGCAGCATAATATTGGCCGGAATAATCATGGCATACGAAACGCCATCGATCATTATTAGTATTCGTCCTCTCATTAATGCCTGAAGAGCAAAATCTGGTCTTCCCGTATAATCATGTCTAGGGAGAACTTTAGCCGTTTGTTCAATTGCCTCCATCAGCAAATCGCCATTAACGACAATATCTGTATCAATTTTTTGTAATTGTAAACGGATTTGTTCTAGCATATTCAAATTCACAATGTCTTCCATATATAACACAGCTACCGTTGTTTTAGAGCGTTGACCAATCTCTAATGTTTCTACACTAAATGAATTTGTAGGTAAACGTTTTCGTAGTAAAGCTACATTAATAAATACATCTTCAATAAAATCATCTTTTGGCCCTTTCACAACTAATTCAAGCGTTGTTTCCCCAGGCTCACGATTAGGTCTATTTGAAATATCACTGGAATAAATCAAGTGATCTTCCTCAAAATATAATAAGACGTGGCCTTTATAGACTCTTGTAATAATATCCTCTTTCTTCATGACCTTTTGTAAATAAGGAACATGAAGATGCTGTTCAATTAGTTCTTCTAACGTTTCATCAGAACCACTATTAAATAAGGATTGGACACGTTCGACTACAACGGTTTGAAGAAGTTCTTCGTCTATCATGGCGTCACAGGTTATCATATGGACGGTATGTTGCTGAAATTTATACTGTTGGAATATCACATCAGCAGAGCGTTGAAATAGTGATTTCAACATTTTCAAATTCATCATTTGTTCCATTGAAATACTTCTCATCTCCTACTGAGCCTGCTCAAATTTAGTACATTTATGAAAACTTGGACGTTTAATAAATATACTTAGGCATATTTTTCCCATGGATATAAAAATTATTCAAGCAACCAGTACGGTGATAACCTATTCAGTATGTTCTTAGCCAATCATTTTTTGTAGATTCGCCATCTCAATTGCCGATATTGCCGAATCATACCCTTTATTACCTGATTTTGTCCCCGCACGTTCAATCGCCTGTTCAATATTTTCTGTTGTAACAATACCGAAAATAACTGGCACATTGGTCGTTAACGATACATTTGCTATACCTTTTGCCGACTCATTACATACATAATCATAATGTGTTGTAGAACCGCGAATAACCGTTCCTAAACCAATAATCGCATCATATTTTTTTGTCTCTGCTAATTGTTTCGCAATAAAAGGCACCTCAAAAGCTCCAGGCACCCATGCAACATCAATAGATGCTTCATCAACACCATGTCGCTTTAACCCATCCATTGCTCCATCTAATAATTTGCTTGTAATAAACTCATTGAATCGACCTACAACTACTGCAATTTTTAAATCCGTTCCTATTAATTGTGCTTCAAATGTTTGACCCATTTTTTATAACTCCTTTGTTAGTAGTTTGTTGTTAATGTTTGGCTACGATAAGCGGCTAACGCCTCAATGGAAATCATTTTTAAACCATGATGTGCTGCATACTTTGTCAGTTCTTCAAAGCGCATCATGTGACCATCGTCTCCCATGATTTCACAAATCACCCCAGCAGGAATACTATGACAAAGCTTAGCTAAATCAATGGTCGCCTCCGTATGGCCTCTTCGCTCTAAGACACCGTTATCCTTTGCGATTAATGGAAAAATATGTCCTGGCCGACGAAAATCAGTGTTTTTTGCTTGAGACTTCAGCATCTTTTGTATAGTGAAAGCCCGCTCAAAGGCACTAATCCCTGTTGTTGTGTCTATATGGTCGATACTTACGGTAAATGCTGTTTGATGGTTATCCGTATTATGCTGAACCATTGGGTGCAGTTCTAGCTTATGTGCTAGCTCCTGCGAAATCGGCGTACAAATTAAACCTCTCCCATAAGTCGCCATAAAGTTAATCGTTTCAGGAGTGATATATTCAGCAAGTGCAAGAAGATCCCCCTCATTTTCCCGATCTTCATCATCCACCACGACAATCACTTTCCCTTGTTTTAAATCCTCTATGGCATCTTCAATTGCATGTAGCACTCTTGTCATCTCCTTATTATGTGATCTTAAAAACCATGCCGTGCCAAATAATCTCTTGTTATCATAGACTTGTCTTGCCCGTTCTTCAATTGGTTTACAATATACTTACCTACTAAATCTGTTTCAATATTGACGAATGCGCCAATTTTTTTCATGCCTAAAATTGTTTCCTTGTAAGTATGAGGAATCAGTGAAATAGTGACATAATTCGATTCAACATGAAAGATTGTTAAGCTTGTGCCATCAATCGTTATGGAGCCCTTTGGAATACAGAAACTTGTTAGTTCCTCAGACAATTCGATATCAATATAGACCGCGTTAGCGACTGGACGCTTTCGTAAAATTTTCCCAACTGCATCAACATGGCCAGCAACAAAATGACCACCAAATCGCCCGTTCGCAGGCATCGCACGCTCCAAATTAACCGGATCGCCTACTGCAAGCTGATGTAAATTTGTAGCTTTGACGGTTTCAGGCATGACATCCATCGTCAGCTCTTGATCCGTAAAATGGGTCACCGTTAAACAAACTCCATTGACGGCTATACTGTCCCCTAGCCTTACATCTTCTGTAACTTTTGAAGAGTGAACAGTGATTTTCATACTGTTCTTATTGCTTTGCAAGGCTTTAATAGTGCCAATATCCTCTACAATACCTGTAAACATTTCTTCACCTGCTTTCACTCATTTACGTAGCTTTTATCCGTCACTCTTTCTTTTCTATCCGTCTCCCTTCTGAAGCTTCTATAAAAAGAAAAACCCCTTTCACAAAGGGGTTTTGGGAGTATAAGACATCAATAAATAAGCCTACTTGGATATACATTTTTTCCATAGACTAGTATCTTATTTGTTCTTCTCCCATCCAGACTATCACTGTCGGTTTTGGATTTGCACCAAATCAGCTTGCGCTCACGGACTTTGAATAACTTCATCACCGCCGATTGGGAATTTCACCCTACCCCGAAGAACATCTTCTATTCAATTGATTGGCTAAATAAAAAACTTCCCTACAAGTTTGCGGGAAGTAGTGTAATAAATGCATAATCAAATAGACCTTTTAAATTACATTGAATTTAAAAAGCTCACACTTATACCCTTCTCCCATCCAGACTGTTACTGTCGGTTTTGGATTTGCACCAAATCAGCTTGCGCTCACGGACTTTGAATGACTTCATCACCGCCGATTGGGAATTTCACCCTACCCCGAAGGATCATTTTATTTAGCTAGTTCTTACGATAACACTATTTAATTATATTATCTATACTTCTGTCTGTATTTTTTAAAAAAGGTGCCACCCCTTACTATAGAGGTGGCTCAGACTGTAGACAAAAGTCATCGAGAAGTTATTCTCGATGGCTTTTGTCATGTTTCTTTCTCTTTCATTTTCAATATTTGGTAAATCATTGCTGTATCCAACATACTCTTCGAGCATAGAGGCTCTCTTAAGCTGTCTGCCACGTCCAAGTAGCTAGTTTCTT
>NZ_JBNFXM010000017.1:0-101963 GCF_049943995.1 Lysinibacillus sp. VIII_CA | reverse complement strand
AATCAGTTGTGACTGTAGTGACAGCCCTCCCATTTCATGTATATACATTTATAGGGAAACGTTTCGCACACTGAACAACATCTTTCTATTGAACAACTTAAATCCAATTTGTAAAAACTTTTATTAAAATTAACAGTGTTATTAATGGAAGTCCTTGTTTTAAAAAGGTTTTGCCACATTCTTTAAACCATGATTTAAAGTGTTTTTTATCCATTCTTTCACCTCTCGTAATGCATAAGCTTGCTACTGTGATTTACCGGAAACATTCTTTTAAACTCTTATAAGTTTAAACACATAGGAGATCAAGAACTTGCTAAATATGAGTAGAAAGAACAGTCCATTTACACCAGAAAAAAAGCCTTCTCTGTTTATTTCAATAATTGTATTTTGGGAAGTAAAAGGGATTGGTATGTCATTTTGACTCAATAAGAAAAATAAACTGACCATTAAATAAACGATTAACCAATATTTAGAATAATTAAAAAATGGTCTCGTTATATATTTATTAAGTAAAGTGTCTCTGGGCTGATAAGTTCTTAATGAATCATTTCTTTCATTTTCAAAAATAAACTTAACCGCATCCTGATAATATCCCAAACTTTCAATAATGCATCTCGCTTCTTTCCACGCTCGTTTTTCATTTTGATAAATCACATAAGGATTGGTACTACCAACAATACATTTATTTATAAAACGATGATTTTTTTTATACGCGTAATAATGCCCTAACTCATGTGCCATAAATATAGCTAGTTTTAAATCACTGTCTATTAACTTAGGTACAACAATGTTTTTAGGTATTATTTGATTCTCAATGTATTCAAAATTGAAATGAGCAGTTAGTCTAAAAGATGATTCGTATGTATATACAATATCTATCTTTTCTTTTTTCACTAGTTCAATCATTTCAAATTTTAATTCAGTGCCTAATTTTTTAATTGAATCATTTTCTATGATCATTTATTCATACCTTTCTATGCTATTATCTAAACAATTTCCAATTAAATTAACGTTTTCTTAACCACTTTTCAATAAATTGATTAAATTCAGACCTATTTAAAATTTTTCATAGTATTACTCCTTACTTTCAAAATCAATTCATCAGAGTATTTCATTAATAGCCCTTATAGAACCTAAAACAATGGTTATAGCTAAGAAAATAAATAAGATAATTAATTTAACAATTTTTGGTTCTTGTTGGTTCGTAAAAATCCCTCCGTAAAGTATCTTTTCCCTGATGCCAAAAGAACAGCAAGGAAAAGATAGTAGTATTATAATTTGATAATTACCTTGTAAAATACAATACAATTGGTATTAAAATCACTATGAGAATAATTACAATATTTCCATAACGAAACCACCAACTATCGTAATTGTTGTTCATAAATATTCACTTATCCTTTCTACATAAATTCGATTCACCTTCTAACAATCTCTTATTCAAATAAGGAGGGGAGCCATCTTGTCATTACTAGCCATAAACAAAATAAAGCAATTATTCCTATAAAAATGCCGTTTAATTTCCGCATAAACCCAAATCTCCTTTTTTAGTCTCTCAGAATGGAAGATCATCCTCAGATACTTCTATCGGTCCTTTGCTATTAGCAAATGGATCTTCATCTACACGTGTATAGTTTGGCTGATTCATAGGTGGTTGATTTTGCTGATAAGCATCTCCGCCATAGGAACCCTGTCCTGGCATAGCGCCACCAAACTGCTGTTGTGGTTGACCACCGCCATAGGACGGTTGGTTATTACCGTAAGTTTGTCCACCACCATATTGAGGAGCAGGAGCACCGCTGCGATTACGTGGTTCTAAAAACTGTACGCTATCCGCCACAACGTCTGTTGTATATACTCGCTTTCCGTCTTGTCCTTCATAACTGCCTGTTTGGATACGACCTTCTACCCCAATTAAACTTCCTTTTCGCATGAAGTTTGCTAGGTTTTCAGCCTGTTTTCGCCATGCAACACAGTTGATAAAATCCGCTTCACGTTCACCTTGTTGATTTGAAAAAGAGCGGTTTACAGCAACCGTAAACCTTGTTGCTGCTATACCATTAGGTGTGTATCGTAACTCTGGATCTTTTGTTAAGCGTCCGACCAGGACGACACGATTAATCATTATAATCACTTCCCCTTTTGTATCAAACTAGTTAAATAATTTATCTTGTTTTAGCATAACTACGAATATCGTGTAATTTAGTCCACTCTTCCATAAAAAATATTTCTATATTCCCATTACTTTCTCTACTTTGTACTTTGAAAATTTCATCCTTATTAATATTCAACCGATCGAATTCCCAAGCAGTTACTTCAACACCGTAGTATTTTTCATCTGTAACACTTTCAAACATAAAATAGAAGTTTCCATATGAATAGTACTTTTCTATATACATTAATTCTTTTTCATGCTCAACAGGTTCATCTTTAGCTGTCATTTCAAATGATATTGAAAGAACATATGCCATTAAACTAATAAAAAATAGTACAAAAACTGTTTCAAAAATCCCCTTTTTATTCATTTTATAGTACCTCCAATGCCTTAAACTCAAAGCTTATATATATAGAGTGTAATTGGTATCCCAATAACTAAAGCATGTATTAAACGAAGCACAACATTATATTCGATTAATTTTTTAGCTTATCTCTAATTTGTACTTTTTCAGTAACAAATGTGTAAGAATTGTAATAAGTAATATAGAAATTACGTGGAACAACAATCCTGATGATATCATTAAGATTTCTAGTTCACTGTACATACCATTTGGGACAATTATGTTGTAATAGTCCATAAATATAACCAAATTCATGATAAACAATAAAACTACTAATATACTAAAGTCTTTAAATTTCAATATGGGCTGTTGGTAATGATTCATCTAACAACATTCCTCTCATCTTATTTTTCTTTTCACTAAGGTTCAATTTACAAAATTACCATGCCTATATTTCATTTTCTTTTCGTGCTGCACGATAATCAGTGATGATTATAAGAACGCTAAATAGAATTCCTATTACACATATTCCTTTTAAAATATTCGATACAATCCCAACAATCCCAGTTAGGTTTCTATCCATAATGCAATACGTTACAACACACACAAAAATCATCTGTAAATGTACAAATGGTTGTGGGGATAGAGGATCAGAAACTGTAAGGAAATTGAAAATCCCTAAAATAATACCTACAATTCCTACAATTATCATCGTAAAATCCAAGTTAATCATTATTCCCCCTTCAAACGTGCTTTTTATATGCAGAAAAGGTGTCCATAAGTTGTGTGTATGAGATTCCAAGGGTATTAGTCTCTTCTTGATATTGTGAAAGATACAATCCAATACGCAGCTGGTAAAATCCTGTTCTATACTTTACAGGCACCTCCCACTGTAATACTCGATACCCTATATCCCATTGCTCGACCATTCCTAATTGGACCAAGCGAAGTAAATACTCGTTTATAATTTCACTAGCTTCACTAGTCAGTGGAAAATAGCGTTGTGCTTCGTTTAATACATGCGTTAGCGAAAAAATTTCATCCGTTTGATTGAAAAGAAATCTGTCGTATACCCAGAGTTGCCAGATAGGAAATTGAACACCAATAGCACGATGATTTAAAGGAGATAACAGACAACAAGGATAGTATTCATGAAGAGATAACTCGTGTTTCTTTATTAATGTTTGATACAGTTGATGAATATGGGGACGTTTAATTTCCTTATCTAGCATGTATCTATAATTAAAATTTGTGAGATATTCTTTTAGATTAGATGCAGCTGTCGCCATTTTATTACTCCCCTTCGTATTTGCTTATTAGTCTAAGAATTCAATGTAAGCATCTGCTTTAATAATCATTTCAGTGACAAATTTCTCTTTGTTGAAATCATTTTTTTTCAGTCGTCCCATTACTAAAATAGTACGATTTAATAGTTCTTCATCTTTGTAAGTAAAGTACTTAAAATATTTCTCAAATACTACCAGGGTAAAAGGGTATGCATCTTCTCCCATATTGAAATACCAAACCTTATCTAACCGGACAATGCTTGTTATCTCTCCATGTATAAAATAATTAACATTCAACGATGTCCCTTTCCAAAGCTTTTTAGCTGCGATATACTGATCACTTATTAGTTCTGTGATTGGCACCTTATGGCCATTGTAAGAAATAAATATTGATGCTAGTAAATCAGGATCCGCTGTTTGAAACAGCTTCTTTAAACTCTTTAGCGATGATAACGTTTGAGGTGGTTTTGGGCTATCATCCTTTACTTTTAACTCTCTCCCATTAACTTCATTATTATCTTCTTCTCGTTGAATGGATTTGGGGACATAATCAGGGTCAAGCTTATTCGTATTTAGCCGTACCATTATTGGTTCCACATGACTTTTTAACTCTTGTTGAAACTGAGTAACCTTAAATAAGCTTCTTTCGAATGTCATTTTTGCGGCAAAAGCACACAACTCTTTATGTACCGATTCACCTTTTCCACTAGTCTTGAAAAAGCTGATTTTCTTACCTTCTTGAACGAAATGAACCGGCACTTGACATGCTATATCCATACAATAAATATCTAAGCCATGGCTTGCTGGTGAGTAGTCTTTAGCGGCGATAATAGTTCCATCTTGTAATCGAGCTGCGTTCATATCTACATCCTCCTTATATCCCATCTATAATTTGAATTATTCTGTATGTTAATTCGATATCATCAGTCATTTTAAAAAGTGTCTCTTGCTCAGGCCTTGTTAAATTACGCTTTAACCTTTTTTGCATATAAAGCAATAAAGTATCCCACCTACCAACCTGTTCCATTTGATAAAATTCTTCTAGCGATATTTGCTCTGCAGGGACATGGATATGGGACTGGACTTCTTCAATATCATTAACATTTATTAAGATTGTTTTGAGTGCATTATTTTGAATAAACTTAAAAGCAATCTCTTCACTACATTTTTTTTTTGGACTTGATAACCAACCAGAGTAAGAGATAATATCGTTATGTTTTTTGACTTTAATGTCATAACTCTTTTTTTTAACCGGCTCATGTAGAAGGTGTCTACCTAATAAGCGAGGTAATCCATTGTATTGTAAGAGTGGAAAGAGACCATTTTCTAATTCATGAGGACATTTTTTGTCTCAACAAAGCAAGGTAACTCCGCTTCTTTCACATGGATCATTTGCAAAACTGCTACTAATCTTGGATATAGTTCAGTCAATAAGATGTACTCTTCAGATGGAGTAGCATTTTGTAATAGTGTACCTACACTAACCGTCTGTTCAGCTAGAAGAGTAATTAATGCATTCTTATGTGTAATACTACTAATCGAAAAATGGGCAGTTTGATGTTGTTGCCTAGAAATCTCTAATATTAATTCTGATGCAAACAACTGGTACTGTTGACAATTATCACGGAATAATTTTCTAAATGTTGATTCATTTATTTTTTTTAATATCTGTTCACGAACTAAGCTAACAACTTCTTCATCTACGAATTGTTCATAATGATGTAGCGGGATACTTTGTGGTAGGCCGTTTATTCCCTCAAAATGTTCTATTTCAATCATCTCCTAAGCTATTGTAGACATGCTATCAACATATATCCCATCAGTAGGCACGACTTGGTTTTTTTCTGAAAACCAGTACGAAATAATACAAACAATGATTATAAAAATTACAATTGCAAATTTCTTTTTCAACTTGTCACCTCATTTCAAGCGAGTGCAGCTACAGCCGATTGAATTACCTTTTCCATATTTGTTTCTCTTGGATAGACAATAGGTGTGTCAATTTTCTTTGCTGCCTCTTTAGCGTTATACATCGTTTCATGACCACAAAATGTTTTAACAATTACTAAGCAATCTACTTGTTTGGCCATATTAAACAGATAATTTTTTCTGCTATTTTGTCCATCTCTACAGATCACATTAACTGAATATTTTTCTTCAAATTTTTTTATGTTTTTCTCCTTGTACATGCCGCCAATGATTCCAATAGTTTTTAAATTCATATAAATTCCCCTTTTCAAAGTTATAACTACATTGTAAAAGAGAAACTAGAATTTGTAAATAATTAACGTTATAATAACATTAATTATTTACATTGAGTTGCATTACATAGGATAATTCATTTAGTGTAAAATGTTCATTTATACATCCGACTACATGGTCCTGTTGTAGCAATGGTATTAAGTTTTCAATTACATTTTCCATTAGATAAATTGTAGGGATGTTATGCTCTTTACAAATCAGGTTCAGTTCGTTAATCTCTGGAGTAATCTCATTAACCTCAACAAAAAGACATGAGGATTCTGTAAAGCTCAAATCATTTATGTCTGAAACACGTGTCACAACAGTATCTGCTGGCGATGCAATAGCTAGAGCAGCTTCCCAATTAGCGGCAGCCTCCCCATTAGCGTATACATAAATAACTTTCATCTTTGACTTCCTTTCTAAATAAAAAAAGAGCACCCCTAACAAAAAGACATTTAGTCTCTAGTGTTAGGGGTACTCCCTTTGTATTATTTAAAATTTTAAATTTTTTCCATAACTATCTTGAGTTTAACAAATAAACATTGTGTAGTCAATTTGTCAAATAAGCAAATCTGGTAAAAAAGTAGCAGTTAAAAACATCAATATAGACATCGTAAAAATAGCCCTGTGATTCTTTCTAAATTCTGGATGGTCTATTAGCTTATAACCATGTTGGAAGGTCATCGATACAATAATTCCAATCAACGAAGCAAAAATTACTGCCTGAGTAACAATTAATACAATTATTTCTAGCCAATTGCCTATCTGAGTAATCGTGGCTAAACCCAAAAATATAAATGGAGCCCCACGTACACCTAATAGGATAAACATTGAAGAAAGGGCCATTAACTGAGCGTATTTTTTCCATTGTCCTACTTTAAAAACAGTAGCCATCATTAATATAAAACATGCAACCAAGAAGAATACTGTAAAAATTGTTGCTACCTTATCAAATATCCCTAACCACTTGTCTTGAGCTAACCAGGAGAAAACGAATGATTCCATTTTCTGAACATCTAACTTTTCTGGCTCAATTATATTAACTGCTGCTTGTAATAACATGGTTAGTTCCCCCCTAGCACTTCTCTTTGTGTCAGGCTATATAATGCTCCCTCCTCTGTAAGCTCCCCGTCAATCACAGGACAGTAGCGGCTGCAGGTATAATGATTACGTGCATAGCTATCAAAATTCCTCATAGCATCATGCCATTGCTGTATTGCTCGCGGTGCCACGAAAGGTCTTTCAAATACATCCATTAACTCATCTAGTGAAATGGTTAAATGTACTTCACAATTACATAACTCAAATTTATAGCTATATAAATGTACATCGTGCATAAATTCTGCAAATGGAAGTATTTGATCCAACTGATCAACTAGTTCAGAAATAGGTTTGTTGTGCCCTTTGCGAGTAGAACGTTTAAAATGTCTGATAAAAACCACTTTAATACGATTATAGTTAATTGTCCCCGCTTCATCGACACGTACTTCTAATTTAAAGTTTGTTTGAACAAATGATGATAATGTGCTTACTACTTGATCTAATTCACTAATTTCATTTCTCAATTTTTTGTAGTAAGCAGGAGATAAAGCTTTGGCGACAGCTCCTGCTGACTTTTTCTGTAGCAAAGAATCTGACTGTCGATATTCATACGTTAAAAGTTTTACTAAAAGATGGTCTTTCCGAATATCCTCTATAAGAACGGAACCCATAATTAACACCCCACAATTTTTTCATAATATGTAATAGTACCTATAATTTCTACATTATTTTTCCTTAGATTACTAATTAATAGTAAATGATTAACCATTGAAATTAAAAGGTACAAAAAAACTATCATTTTACAATTAATTTGTATAAAAATGATGAATTATGACAATTTTTTTGTACATTTTAATTAAAAAATAATAATTATATAGAACAAGAGGTAAATTGAAATAGTTCTCTTGTTCTATATTGGTTTTTAATTTAGTAGAATTTTTTTATAGTCTGTAATCAATTCTTCTGAAATACCTAAATCTAAAGTAATTTGTAAAGATTCACCAACCTCTATTTGGTCAGGATTGTCGATTACATACCATCTTTTACATTGATACTGGTGTATAAAGAGATAGACAAGGTCCCTATTAATTTCAAGGACATCCGCTTCCCAACTTACAACACCTCGTTCTATAGGCTCATAATAACTAGTTCCTTTGAGTGATTCATTAGTCTCCTCTTCGTCATTAGCTAGAAGGTCGACGCCTTCGCCAAATATAGTTGCAAGTTCTGATTCATCAGTTACCGAAATCTCACTTGTTTCATAAATATTTGCTTCATCAGCAGAAGAATGAAACGTAGGATAGACTACATCGATAGGTAAATAAAATCTTTCCTCAACTGGTTCAAAAATTTTAACCTTATTGACATGAGTTGTTACCAGCTCCTCAGTTTTTGGAGAGTAAAATACGCACCCAACTACCACTGCTATTAAAATTATGCTTGCTATTGCGAACACAAAAATCATCCTCTCTAATCAAATAAATCAAACGTTACAACCACCACTGATATGAAAATTATGCATGTTATTATGTACATAAAAATCACCCTCTCTAATCAAATAAATCAAACGTTACAACCACCACTGATATGAAAATTATGCATGTTATTACGTACATAAAAATCACCCTCTCTAATCAAATAAATCAAACGTTAATTGACCGTCTGTAACAGATCGATTATTTTTCTCTTTCTTTTTTAGATTTTTAACATTAGAAATACAAATAATGTTTTGCTCTAAAATTTCAAATAAATCAGGGGAAGTCTTTATAAATGCTGATTTATGCTGTATCTGCTCACTTTTTTCAATTTCATCAAATAATGAGCTTGCATTATTTTTAAGGCTCTCATCAGTCTTTACTTGCTTAGAATCTATAGGGGCTACATCTGTTCGTCCTATATTAGCTAATATTTCACGGGCTCTATCAGATGTTTGACTTATCCAATCTTCAGCTGAACCTTTGAGAGTTTTGTTCCCTTCTTTAACTGATTTCAGTAACATCGATCGCAAGTCCCCATCATCCCCTAGCATTGCACTAAGACCATCTGAGGAAATTTCACCATTGATCGCAGCCGTCGCGCGATTTTTGGATGCTATGATGTATGCCATTTCTTGCTGCATTGTATTTTGATAGGCTAAATAGAAAAGTCTACACTCCTGTTTTTGACCAATACGCCAAGCTCTTCGTGATGCTTGATTTATCGTAAAGAGCGACCAACTAAATTGATAAAAGATTAAGGTCGGTGTACACAAAAGGTCTAGCCCAACTTTTACAAGCTCTTGCGAAACAATACATACGTTATGACCTTCTTCCTCAATTTTTTGGCTTAACCACTGGCTTCTTTTGTCAGTAGCAGCTGAAGAAGTATCTAAAATACAAACCTTAGCACCGATTTCTTCAAGTTTCTGTTTCAACCGTGGTCTTACATCACGTGCAGGGTTAGTAGAACCTGTATCACGGACGTATACTATGGATTTTCGCCCTTGTGCCATTTCTGTACGAATAATCTCCTGCAGTTTTGCTTCTTTAGGTGTTGTTCTTGCTGTATCTATATGGGTAGCTTTCCAAAGTAACGTTATATCGCCTGTTTCAGGATTCTTAATCGTTGCATCTGGAATGCTGTATGGATTATCAGGCATTGCTATACCATAATCCATCATAATTCTGTATATAGAACCAGGATTCGGATCTCCACTTGCTGCAGAGTCGAATTTACCCATCATTTCGTTATAAACAGCCGATGTTTCTTTATCCATTGGCACAAAAATTGTAGGGGTATCAATTAAAGGGACAGGGTCCGGCCATACGTCTTTTAATCTGACATTCACAACATTGTGAAGCATGTATTTACCAAAGATAAACGGGCTAATGCCAGGTAGCAGTTTATCAGGATAACGAGTTACTCCCCCGCGTGAATTAGTATTACTGTTTTCACCAGTTGGTTTATCAGATACAAAAGTTCGTTTTTCCACATTTCCATATTCCTCATTAAATCGCCCTACCTCTGTGTACCGGTAGCCGCTTCTAGCCATATCAGTGGGAAATAGTCTCCACAATAAGTAGTAGACATCCATTGATTTGCCACCAAATAATGTTCCTGTTCCAGCGATAACCTTCTTTGCTGCTGCCGCAAGTGAACCTAAAGCATTCCCTTGTGCAGTGTTATCAGCTTTACACATATGAACCTCATCTACTATGGCAATATCAAAGAAATTCTTCATCTTACGGCGAATATATTCGATAGTTGCTACCTTTCGAATAAGACCTTTTGAAGACTTTGGCTTGCTGTTTGATAACGAGCCTAGTGATGATATCTGAAGTTTATCTCCTTCTGCAATAGCAGTTAATAGAGCCTTCTCATGATTCGTCCACTCGGCAAATGTTTTATAACGATTAGCAACTTTATTGGTCCATAAAGAATCTCCACAATAGAAACAAAAAGCATTCGGATCAAACATCGTTTTATGTAAACGCCGACTTTTTCCAAATTCCTTTGGTGTCATGTTATAAGTTTCATATCGTATTTTCTCAAGTCCATCAGTTTCATCGATATAGGTCTCTTTTGACTCAACCGCCTGATGAGCTTTTCCACAAGATGGACAATAATAACCAGCCCTGTAAAAATCGTCTTCTCCTTTTTGCCTTTCAGTGGCACGATACTCCCAACTAACAGCAGGATGTATTCGTGCACCATCTCTCATCGTTGTGTATGAAATAACAAAAAATATAGGTTGCGTTGGTTTTAGTCTTCCACTTTTCATCCAGTTTGCATGGTAGCGTATCAATTCCTCCGTTTTACGGACTACAATGACTTTTGCGTTTGGAACTGTGTTCCGTATTTCTTTTGGCCATTTATCCATTAAACTAGGAGGTGACATTAAACAAACGTGATAACCTTTATCTTTCCCTTTAGGATTCCACGAACTAAATAACCCATCTGCAATCGCAGTCATCATGGTTGATTTACCTGTGGACATTTCACCTTGTAGTATTACTGACTTTTGTTTTTTTGTTTTTAAACGTTTTGCTATTGCCGTACTTGCATGCGCTTGAACTGGGAAAAGCTCACGTTTATACTCATTAAACTTCGGATGTGTCTCCATTTTAGATGCATCATGTGTTGGTCGTACCTGTTCAGCTAACTTTTCAATTAACATGTCGTTATAACCTAATGCATATTTATCTAGAGTTTTTACATCCTTAAGTGCGGCCCCGCTTCCATTCCTTTTAAATGAAATGGTTTTGCTTTTTAATAGCTCGCTAATTAAGTTATCTGCTTGTTCCTCTGTGAGAGCAACTTCAAATAAATGAAGATGTTCATTAACATCATCAAAAAGGAGCGGATCCTTGTAAAAATCTACTGGAATTAGATGTCCTCGTTTACACAACTCTTCATACACAATTCGTTTCCACTCTTCCTCGATCCATAAGCCAAAAGGTGGACCACCCAGTAAGGCCGCTACATCATTAGCTGGATTACTGTCAAAAGATATTAGATATTTCCCTTTGTTCAGTAAGTCATCGTGTAAAATGATATAACCTTTTCTTGTGCCAGATAAGTTCATTGGAAACTTTTCATACCGCCCTTTTTCAGTAGCTAAACCATACTCCAGTTGAAACTGATAGTCAGTATTGCTCTTCACTCCATGACCAAATCGAAGTGCGCCACTAGTTCCCATGTCAATACAGGCTTTCATTGATTGAAGTGCTGAATCTGCACCAGACACTACTGCTAAAAGCAGTACCTTTTCAAGACCATAACGGTTGTGTACTTCTTTATAAGCAGCTGCATAACAAAATGCACTATGCCACGCCTGCTTTACATACACATCTAACATCTTTGGCTGTTCATGCTCCTGGTAGTTAATTAATACGGTCATATAAATTCCCCTTTTCAAAGCTATTTGATACTTCCCAGAGAACACAAAAAAAGCCTCTGGTCATTTCAAACAGCATACAAAAAGGTATGTGTTATAAAATGCCCAAAGGCTTGTACAATACGTTCTCCGTCGTTACAAAAAAGTAAGACAATTAAATAATTAAAAAGTATCTCCTAAATTATATACGAAATTGCAACTTTTTTCAAAGTGAAATGATTGACTCTCGAAATAGAAGATTTTGAGAAACATTTCTTTATCCTCATTTTAAAGGCGTCTAATAAAATTATAAAAAAATCCTTTATATGCTGTTAAGAAGTCACAATTACTTACATCTACAGTTTCTCTATAAGTAGTTCGTTCTCCTGGAGCAAGTTCAAAAGCATCTAATTTAATCTTCATAGATGCACTTTTCTTATCTTTACTAACTGTAAAGTAAAAATCATCTCCTCCCCAGCCTGTTTCAAGAATTATCGAAACCGATGGTGAATGAGCTGCAAAATGAACTGTCTTACATTCTAGTTCATTTGTTTTATCTTGATAAGTATCTACTAGAAATTTAACTGTAGCATCGAATTGAGGGTCAATTTTTTTATTCAATTCGATGTTTAATACCTTCTGTGCATCTAAAACAAATTGCTCTAATACTGCGGCAATGTCTTTAAATGTACTTGCTACTTCCCCTATTTTGGTAGGATTCTTTAAATTTCTAATTTTGGCCCCTTGGTGAACACTTATGCTTTCAGATGTAGCATAAGCGCAAGCATTTAACTCATGTAATGTCCCTCTAAAATATACATGCAAACTTTCAATGTAGTTGCCAGTCTCGTTACGCTTATTATTATAATACGTAATAACCTCTATATATCCATTGTCGTCTTGTAGATGGTTATCGAGTTCTTTACCTAAAGCCCAAGATTGTTCCCTAACTGCAACTTTTTTAAAAACACCTAATTTTAATTGTTTTGCTGCCTCTGGAATAATCTGATGTGAATATATCATAGCTAACTCTCCTTTATTTATACATATCTAATTTACTTTTGTTCTTCTGGGATGGCGATACATCTCAATTTATTAAATCTATCACTAGCTTCTTTCACATCAGTTTCAGACAACAGCTCATTAGGTTTCTTTACATCTAAAGAATCTATAAAAAACACCCCAATATCAGATGTATTATTTAACACCTCTACTGCCTCTCTATAGATTCCTATAGATTCAAAATCCACCAAAATACAGCCTTTTGTACTATCTCTAAAGGTAACATTTTTAGCATCTAGTAGATCTCTGCCGTTATCGAATTTCAGCCATTTAGTCATAGTAATTATTCCTTTCCTTTTACATTTTTATTGTAATTTATAAACTTCGCCTTCAGGAGTAAGCACCTTTATACTCACACTTCTTTTAGTACGAGAAATATGCATCACTCCATTTTCACTTTCTTCTTTTTCATGTTCCACAGTGACAATTTCTAGACCCTGCAGTGCATGTAAATGTTCGTCATGACCAACAACACCGTTTACCATACCCGAGGCCAATAATAAAGCCATCTGCCCTTGAGATATATTAATAATGGGTTGCCCATTTAAACGTATATCTCTTGGCTTTGAACGCTCTTTAAACGCTTGATATCCTTTATTCTCTCGTATAAGCGGAATAAAGTTTTCTTTACTTTCAAGTCGTGTATAAAACGTTGGTGCAGCTAGCGGTGTATGTGGTAAAGTCCATCTTTTACCCTTTTGTACTAACTGCTCTAATGTTGGTATTTCATTCAAAACAAATTCGTCAGACTGCATATTTTGTAAGTATTCGAACATTTTTTGCGAGAATAGTTTGGTTTTTGTTTGTTTCTTTTCACCAATGAATACACATTGGGAAAAATCATAATAATCCTCGTCACCAAAACGACCAATAGATACTTTTTCAAATTGAGTGGCTAAGAATCTTGCAATTTTAGCATCTGCGAAGCGGTAACTAGGAATAATGTAAATCATTACACCTCCGCTTTTAAGATACCGCGTTCCTCGTAGCAACTCCGTATACTCTTTCCGTTCTGTTGTATCTTCACTAAAACCTTTAATGGAATAGTCATACGGCGGATTTAACCACACACCACCAAAAAAATTATTACTGATAACACAACTCTCAATAGGCGCTTGTAAACATACACCTAATCGTTTACCCGCTTCCATAGCTCTTGACTTATCAATCTCAACACCATATGTTTGAACGGCTTTTTGTCCTGCAGCAATATACTCCAGGATCAAGCCCTCCCCACAAGTAGGATCTAAAATTGTTGTTTCATTTGGCATTTCTAATAGTTGTTTCACCAGTTTCCCTTGTGAAATTGGTGTAGCAAAATAACCAGCTCTTAATTTATTTCCGATATGTGACATTGTGTGCCCTCCTTAAATTAAAAAAAGAGCTTTGCATATGCAAAGCCCTTCAATCTTTTAGTAACCGTGTGAACCATTATTTCGTGGCTGATTATTTGGCCAAGATGGTTCATTATTGGAATAATAAATTGGTTGGTTATTCCCGTAATTAGGTTGTTCACTATAATATTGCTGTGGCGGTTGATTTTCTAAGCCATGAAAAGGTGGTTGGTTCTGACTATTATCTTGTGATTCCTGATTACCGCTGCCAGCGAGGAACGGATACGCAGTAACTATAAAGTCATTTTTATACACAGTTTTGCCACCTTCTTGATAAGAACCTGTTTCTAGCTTAGATTCAATAGCCACCATCGTCCCTTTTTTACCGTATTTACCCAAATGTTCAGCAATCTTACCGAATGCTGTAATATACGGATAATTAGGCTTTTTCTTATTACCTGTTTTATCTCTACCATTATCTACAGCTAATTGGAAATTCGTATACTTATTGTTGTCTTTTTCTTTCACTTCTACATCTTTAGTTAGACGACCGATGAAAACACATCTATTATTAATCATATTAAATGTCCTCCTCGTCTACATAGAAGAATTTATTGATCATCTCTTTAATTCTTCCAATTCCTTTTACTGAGTTCTTTGAATTAACACCCGCTATACACCAATCACCGGATGGTAAACGGTACATAACAGACTTTTGTTTAGCAGCAGCAATTGCACATGCAATTTCCTCCGCTTCTTTCAAAGCCTCAGACCTAGTACAGGCTTTCAACGTAAAAAATTCTCGTTGTCCATTTCCTATACGTAGTTCTACTCGATACTGCTGTTCCGCCCCTTTAACGATATTAAGAATATCATCTGAAGCTTGCACAATTTTTTGTAACATAGTAAATCTCTCCTCTTTTCAAAGTTATAAAGTCCTTTTGTATTCAATTGAACGCAAAAAAGCCTTTGAACATTTGCAAGAGTAGACACATTACGTCTATTCATGAAATGCCCAAAGGCTTGTACAATACGATCTCCGTCGAATTTGAGAAAACAAATTGACTAATTAAATACATAAAAACTTATACGTCCATGTTACCATAGGTGGATAATCCTGTCTACGATTCAATGTAACTTACGTAATTCTAACAATTCCAGCCGATGATCTAGAGCTCGGTACATCTTTGTTTCCGATTCCAGTGACTGGATGTGTAAATCTACTTGAATATCCTTTATTTGCATATAAGGCTTCTCAATATCCTTTGGTAAAAATCCTAATTTCTTTAACTCTTTCACTTTTTCCATATTTACAGAAACATATTTCAAAAATTCACTTTGACCTAGATGAAATAATAAACCTTTTCCATCATAATTTGGTTTCATAGAAATAATAGAGAGACTGCCCTCTGCTATTTTGAAGCCTGTATCCAATTCTTTAGCCTGCTCCATTATTTTATTGTAAGCAGTTTGCAATTCCATATAGCGCTTATTTCTTGCTACGTACATAGCCATCTCCATATATGCACTCCAAAACTGTGGAATATCATTATAAACCTCCTGTACCTGGGGGAGGAGTAATTTCCCTTTTTTATTCAAGCTGAATCGAGCATATTTTTTTGAAGGTAATTTAAAGGCTTGTATATCAGTAGCATCTTTTAGTTCATCAGGGCACTTAAACACAAGCACTCCTTCGTTTATTAGATGTTCTGTTTTAATATAACAAGATAAACACTCTGCTAAAGATTTATTATCTACTTCTTTTACATCTTTAGTAATGAACTTACATACATAACCTAGATCCTTAAATTCAAAACGGTTTCCTTCTAAATGATATAGTTCCTTTTTAATCCACTCCTTAGAACCTTTCTGACGCTTCTCAAGCGCTTTAAAAACCCCATACTCTCCTTTATAAAGGAAAGTAGTTAACCCTCTCCTAACAAGCTCCTCTGTCGTCATATGCATTCCTCATTTCAAAGTTATATCTTTAAATAACAAAAAAGCCTTTGAACATTCGATTAAGACATTTAGTCTTACCGAATACCCAAAGGCTTTCACAATGCGTCTCCGTCACTTCCAATTGGAAGGACACGTAGTTACTCAAAGAATTAAATTAATTATAGCACAAATTATAGTATGTTTTGTTTTTATCTTTCCTCAGATTCTAATTTAGATAAGTAAATCCACACTGAAATGGATTCCTCAGCTGCAAGTTTTTTTAAAATGTCATACGTTTCAGCTGAGATTGTATGAGTAACGTCTTTTATTGGCAACTTACGTAATAAAGGGTGTGTTTCTAATAGTGGCATTTTGTAAGAAAACGTAATTTGCTGTTCTTTTATAAAATGTCCAGAAACATGTGAGTTTTTCTGAGCATACTTAGTTAAGCTCACATATCCGGTAAATATTTCTTGCAAGGTAATCTCATCCATACTACGTCCTATGGACCTGAAATATTCATATCTTACATTTGGTGTGTTCATAGTTCTCCCCAACTTCATATGGATTCATTATTCGCTGGCACTTAGTATCAATTTTATCATAAGTAATATTGAACAAATTTTAAATAGAAAAAGAAAAATTCCCACAAAAAAAGTGGGAATTTCTTCTTAATAACATGTAAATAAGCTCTATTTATGTTAATCATACAATATACACAGTAATTACCCAATATTTTATAAGTATTCCAATATATATAAATAATGCAAACTGAATTTTTTTAGAATACAATCTTGTAGTTAATTGTTTAGAATGCAAATGTGCTATTTTCCAATTATATCATAACTATCACTAATATTGTTTCTTTTAAGTGTAAGGTTAGTAAAAAAAGTAAAGACCAATTTGTTACTTTTATGATATACAAATTGATTTTCACATATCCATAAATGGTGGTTCAAACATTGATATAACAGTATTCCTCACTGAAAAAAATCACTTATTTTATCTGTTTTCACTATATTAAGGAGGTCAAAAATGGTATAATAAGAGAGTAACTAGATAGAGGTTTCATGGGCGGTTGGCAATCAAATTAACCTATCTTCTTCTTCCAAAAGGAGAGAAAGGAGATGATGCCAATGACATTATATGAAGGCATGATGGTGGCCATTAGTTTTACTACACTAATAGTCGCTGTACTTGCATTGTCATTTACTTTTACACAAAAAAAGTAAACCGTCCCTGCCTCGCAAGCATGTGAGATGGTTTACTTTATCACTTGCAAATCGCCTTTGAAGCGATTCGTCTTGTTACATGACCATTTAGTGTAGCAGCACTAAATGGTCTTATTATTTTATATACATCTTATAGTTTTATTATACCATCATTAATTAACTTTCTCAATTCAGAAAAAAAGATACCTCGTTAAAAGGTATCCTTTTGTTCATTAAATTCAAATGTTTTATAAATCATTTGGATGACCTCTTCGGATAATGCCACTAAATAATACAAAAACGCCACCTCTAAAGTCTTTCCTAATTTTACACCAGCTGTATCGCTTATTTTTTTTATATCATTAATTATATTATCTGGTACCCGGAAACTGATCATTTGCAATGTACTACGTTCTGGGTGCATCTTTTGAAAAAGTTCTTGAAACTGATTTGTTGTCTTGTGTAACGCTAATTCTGTTGCAATTTTATCAAAAGATTGTGTATTTAAGCCTTCCTTTAACTTCGATATCATTGCTTCAACTAAATCATTGAACTCATACAAGTCTAATTCAATAGCTTTTTCGCTACCTATTATCTTGGCCAGTAAATATCGTGTTAGTGGAGTCTTCTGCTTGCTAAGAACTAGAAAGCAGCTATCATACAATATCCTCGAAAACTTGTTTATTTTATAAACCTTTGGTGAGTAAATCACTAATCAATCAACTCCTGCTACATTGCGATTATTTCGTTACCGTATCCAAACTTCACTTACACCAGAATCAAGAGATGAAATAGGGACCTTTATATTCCCTATTCCAGTTCCTAATACATTAAAAGTTTTAAATGTGAAAGTACCAGTTACTTTCACCGAAAATTTCTCTTTATGTTGAACTTTTCCTTCAGTACTATAAGTAATATGGAAGTTCGCTGGATTTAAACCACTTTCTCCGAGTGTTTCTTGGAAACGAGCTTTTACTTCTGGAGTTATTCCCCCCATTAGTTCCGCATGTTTAGTGGTCTGCTCAGTAACATTGTTTGCCTTAGTCGATTGTACACCATAGACACTTAATTCAGGTAAAAATACCGCGAATGGAAATAATATTAGTAGCACAAAAGCTGCACCTATATAACTATTCATATAACATCATCCTTATTTGCGATTGAAACCGTCTGTTTTGTCACTCCATTGATTTAATCCACTCTCATCATGTACCCCGTTAACTCCATCAACAAAGAAATTACCTATATCATTAAATGACCAATCTGTTGATGAGGAAATGATTGCCAACGCGATGATACCAGCAATCAAGCCAATATATCCTAAGTATCCATTATCAGAATACTGATTGGCAGACTTTTCTTCTGTAAAAAATGCTTTTACCTTTTCTTTAGCAACCATTAGTTTTCCTTGTACTGTAAATGTTCCACTTGTAAGTTTTGTAATCATGTTATTTTCTCCTTTTTGTTTGTTTTTATATTTGGAGAGGATTAACCTCATTCTCCTAAGTTAAAAATTATAAGTACTTCTATAAATAACAAATAACATAGTCCCCATAACCACAAAAAATGGGATTAACATAAAATTTGTAACTTTTCTTGTGGCTTCTGGTCTTTCTATAAGTAAATCCTTGTAATTTTCCTCTTGTAACGCTTCTAAGTTTAAGAGTTGATCCTCAAGAACTTCAGTAGCCTCAGTTGCATCAAGTTTTACAAATTGCTCTAGAGTAAAAGCAAACTCTTTTGCCTCTTGTATACCTACACTTTCTGCAAAGTCATAATATGGTTTAGAGCTTGAGGGATTTAAAGTTACTTGGGTATTTAATTGTTCAACATGAGGAATTAAATATGGCCCAGCATATTGAACAGAATTTTGTGTTGCTGTATTGGGAGTATAGTTTTTTAACAATACAAAGAAATGGTATAAATAATCTAAAAGCTCCGAGTTTAATTCCCTTCTAGCATTTTCGGCTGCTTCTTTCAGATTTGCTAATGGTTTAACAATCATTACAATTACTAAAGGTATACCAATAAGAAGCAACATCCTTTGCTGTGTTAATTGATACACTATCAGCAATGGAATTAATGAACTGATAGCAATAATGATCTTTTTCACAATAAACTTCTCAGCGGTTATATTAGTGTATTGAGCATCTTTTAATAAAGTCGCTATATAATCTATAATATTTTTCAATGAAGAAAATTTTCTAATTATAGATTTTCCTACTAGTTCTCTATCTTCCTTAGAAGCGGAAAGAGACTTTAGTTTGTATTTTCTTCTTCCAATTAGATTATTGAGTCCATCAAAAACTACATAGCTCAAGATTCCAATCAAAAACAATATTGATATTTGTATAGCCTCTGTCATTGGAACTCTCCTTCCTTCTAAAATGTAGTATCATTAGTAGTTACATCATAAATTTCTAACCTTTCTAAACTCTTCCAGGTAAAATATATATATGCAAAAACTATCATGTAGGCAAAATTCATAATCATACTATTACGAATAATGATAAAACTATCATTCATAAAGAAATAAATCACTATTGGAATCGATAGCGACATAAATACAAATTGTCGCCAAGTTTTTTTTGATTGTTTATGCTCCCTTAAAATATCCCTACGCCACTTCTTTTTCTTTTGCATTTTGAAAGTAATTTTTCTTAAAGAATCATCATTAAAATCACCTGTCTTATTAATTATCTCCAGCTGATTATTAAAGTGTTTGAGCTCTTTAATTTGATATTTATCATTCATCGCTTCAAAAGCTTCTTTTACGCTTTTTCCATCCTGTAACTTCAAATAAGCTTCATTTACTTCATTTCTAACTGGCTGTTCTAATGATGGGATAACACTATTTAAGGACTCCTTTAGGTTACGGAATGTCTTAATTGCTGTTGTCATACTTGTCATGTAGATAGTAATGCTTCCCTCTATCGATATCAGATACGCTTTTCTAAATTTATGTAGCTTTAGATTTATCGCGATATATCCACCTAATATGACTGCTACGGGTAGCAAGAAAGGGAATTTATTGAAATATAAAAAGTTGAAGATAGCTGCTAAAGCCCCACCAATAATAAAATTCATCATCAATTGAGTCTTTTTTATGTTATAGCCATATATTTCCGCCTCTTTAGCAATTAACTTAAAATCAACAAACCTTCGTATTTTTTTATCCTTTAGCCAATTAAATGCTGATTTTTCCTCTTCCTGATTTTTTAATACCCTCGCTAATTTTCTATGTCGAAAATTTTTCCTAGAAATCTCAACTCTTCTTAAAAGTTGATAAAATACAATTCCTATTGTGATCAAAAAGACCACTTGTAGGATTTGGGTAAATGTTACGCTCATCCCTGAACACCTACCAATTTCTTTAAAGATTTAGGTTTAAAATCTTCAAGTTCACGTAATTCTGAATTACCATATTGAGCATGAAATCGACTAATTTTGTTCCATAATTCTTCACTTAATTGTCCTACTATCTCATGTTCACCCGTAACTTCATTAAATCGAAGCAATGGGTTTAAAATAAATTTACCATTTTCATAACCCATGACTTCAACTGATTCATCTAGTACCCTATTTTTACCTACACGTTTGAAATGATTTACTATTTTGAACCCCTGAGATATTAATTTTCCATAATAACTGTCATTCTGATTAAGTGCACGCTGGCATAAACTGATAAACCTATCCAAACCACCCTCACAGCTATTTCCATGTAATGTTGTATTGACTATACTGTCAGTATGAGCTGCGTCCAATATATCAAAAGATTCTTCACCGCGGCTTTCTTGAATAAACAAATAGTCAAAATTTTGACGCATAGCTTGCCTGATATGGTGACGATAGCCAAATTGCTTATTAGGATCTTGTGAGTTTTCACGATTGCGCCACATTGTAATTGAATGCTCAGGATGAATTTCGTCCATGAAAGTTTCCGGTGTGTCCTCTACCATCAATAAATCCTTGTCTTTTGGAAGACTACCTGTAAAAAATCGAAGTGATTCTGTTTTACCTGTGCCTCTAGAGCCAACTTGTATTTGGGACACAACAGGATAAGTCTTTTTCAACAAATTAATCATTTCTAATGGCATAAGTTTGGACTCAATAATATACTTTTCGTCATAGCGTAATTCTTTATGAACTTTACGTATATGTGTGGAAATACTCGGTGATAAATCTTGACCCACAATATTAATCCGCATTTGAGGAAAGTCCACATCGATACTTGGTTTAGCGTGACTAAAATTTTGGTTTGCAGCAAAGGCAAAACGTTGCACCAATTCCACATAGTCTTCATGACTATCGAATTGAATTTCGGATTTATATTTACCATCTATAATATGGTCAACTCGTATATGGTCATATTTAATAATTTTTATATCTGTAATGTCCACATCTTCATCCAATGGCTGTAGGACACCCAAACCTGCAATTTTCTCCAGGATAGAATTTGTAATTTCTTCGATTGAGAAACCAATGATTTGTGTTTTGAAACTATTATTAAATTCATCTGATGCAACATAATTGTAAATAATCGTTTTTAGTTCTTTCTTTTTCTGTTCATTACCAAAACTATTTCTCAATACATCTTTATATTGTTCTTGTCCTAAATGTTTTTTTACAGCTTCGATAACTGAGGAGTTTAATTTTGTATAAATCTTTTTGTTTGGTTGAGACGTATTTTGTTTTCTCTGTATGAATAGAGTCCTTTGAATATCAATAAAATTCATCTTCTGGTTTATAGTGAAATTTCCATATCTAATTACATTCTTTTTACTTTCAGCATAGTTCAACATGCAATCACCCCAACCAGCGTGGTTTCTTTTTTGATATTACTGGCTCAATACTTAACTTCATTTGCAATGCCAGTCTTTCTATTTCGATAATAATACCAGGAGATGAAAATTTAAGAGATAACTCGTACTCTTGTCTAGCTGGATCATAATTTGCAATTAGTAGATTGGATTCAACTCCAGCTAATACTTTATAAGTTTGCAAATCA
Organism: Lysinibacillus sp. VIII_CA; assembly: GCF_049943995.1. Taxonomy (NCBI): domain Bacteria; kingdom Bacillati; phylum Bacillota; class Bacilli; order Caryophanales; family Bacillaceae; genus Lysinibacillus; species Lysinibacillus sp. VIII_CA. The sequence continues at coordinate 79,486 of NZ_JBNFXM010000017.1, read as the reverse complement.
ACTTCATTACTTGCCATATTGATTATTGTATAAGTCTTCTCTTTAACTTCTGGCGCTGCTTTAATTAAGAAATCCATGTTTTTCTTATTCTCGTCTAAACGAACAGCGGATGGAGTAACCGTGTTAATAATAATGTCCGATTGTTTTATTACTTCAAAACCAAATAAATGATTAATTTCATTTGGTAAGGATAAAATTATATAGTCATAGTCACTTGATTTTAATTCAATGATGAATTTTTCAATGAAATCTTTAGCCCTTTCTTCTGCATATTCATCCTCAGAGTCTACGATAATTGGAAATTTACTATGGTCAAAGTCTTCTGGAATTCCAAGAAAATGGAGCTTATCAGGTAAGTCTTGATAATTACGTTTATTTTCTTTATCAGACAATAAATCTTGTTTTGTAATAACGAAGCGGTCTACCTGGAACTGTTCTGTCCTATTGGCAACTTGAAAATACTGCAGAATATTCTTAGAAGAGTGGGAAATATTATGTGCCACAGCTAGTGCAGGATTAAACAAGTTTAGTTCCATATACAACGTTTTAAATTTACTCATAGCCAGAAGTTCGGCCAGTGATAAGGAGAACGTACGTTTACCTTGTGATGGTGCAGATGAATAAAAGCTGATAATTTTTGTCATAGAAATTGTTCACCTTCCCTTTTCTTTATTTTTTCGATCAGTCGATACTAAAACTCTTGTCCTTGTTAACTTCTATGTCACCCTTATAAGAGACACTGTTAAGATATTCAATTACTTCATTCTGAGGAATAACTACTTCTGCATTTTGATCATATGTGTGACCTGTGGCTACTGGATATACTTCGCCAATATACTTCGCTTTATTAACTATCTGTTCCAATTCAGCAGGGACTGCAAAAATGTAGATCTTAGCTAAGTTACTAGAGTTTGCTCTGGATACATCTTTAGTATTTTCTTTATTATTTTTATCTCCTTCAATTGTGAAAACATTCGTTGCCTGACTATCTTTTACAGCTATGACACGCGCATTTTTAACTAATTCACCAAGTAAAACCTTCTGTTGATCCCCTTGCGATACTGATGTTCTAAAATTCAAATCAAGCTTTGTATTGGGAATAATACTATTAGCATAACTAGTTTCGAGATCAACCAATAGCGGTATACCTACCTCGCCATCTTCCAGTTCTAACAATGCAGCGTCCGGCAATTGACTTTGTTCTACAATTTTGTCTTTATAGACAAATGAATTTGCAGAGAGACCATATCCTTGTGCTGTCCATTTTCCTACAATGTCTTTCTTTTTGGTTTGAACACCGTTGGGGATAGAACGCGCTGGTAGTTTTATTTCCTTAATATCATCTTCAGTTATTAGACTACGTGGCGGTATCTCATTTGCTGTTACATAAATTGTCTTTTCATCTAACTCTGCTTTAGTGGTTACTTTGGTATAAAGTACAAGGCAAGATACTAATGTAATTACTAGTACAAGCATAGTTATCCTTTTTTTCAGCTTCTTACTTTTCAATTATTTCACTCCTTAGATGGTCTAACTGTTGGTTTAGCTTCATATATAACTATCTCTCTACTTCGAGCGATGTTTGGTTGCGCTGATTTTGGATTTTCTAAATATTTATTTACTGTTCGTTTAAATGGTGTCCAAATCTCCAAGTATGAATCAACTGCTATATAGGCAGGATCACTGTTTACTTCATGTATATTTAAATAACGTGCTCCATCTTCAAAATCACTTGTTGCAGCATACATCCTTAAAGTTGCTTCGATAGCGACATCTTCATTAATAGTCACTTTTTCGTTAACTCGCTGATTTCCTAAATTAATAGCTTCAGTCATTGCATTTCGTGCTGAGTTAGTTACTGCGGTTTGATTGTCGCTATCAGCAACTGCTAGATATTGTACTGAGAATGTAAAGACAACATAGATGATTGAAGCTATGAGCATAAAAGCACCAAAATTTTTACTCATACTTTCGCACCCTTCTTACTCATTCTCTACTTACTTCTTTACAGGAATATTGAATTTATCTGTTACAAATTGTCCCATAATAATTTGAGGATTTTCTTTTGTATAAGCATTTATTTCTTGCATTATCTTTGGTGTTAAATAGTAGGTTTGCTGATTATCATTGAGTTTGATTTCATTTGGTTTTTTAACATTAGAGTTGTGGTACCAATCTGTTAAATCGGTTAGATAATTCGTTTGCCCCTGCCAATTCCAGCCTATACCGTTCGTCTCAACGCTTGGAAACGGCATCTCCGGAGCAATCGCACGTTTAACATAATCATCATTACTGTTAGCGTCTCCAGTAGTAGTCCCTGTTATAGTTACTTTACCGTTATGACAAGTGTGCAAGTGATTTACACCAGCATCAAATGTACGTACTCGGTATCTGTATTCACCATCCTCATCAGTGAAATTTGTATACCATTTAGTTAATTTTTTTCCATCTTCATCAGTCGTTAATAGATTCTCATGAAGATTTCTTTCAAGATGATATAAATGATCATTGTTATTCATGGTGAATATATGGCCAGAGAACTCTTCGACTGCAACTGGTGGCAAGATCCAGTTTCTTGTTTCATTCCGTGGTACACTACCATCCCTTGTATCCATTCCAACTAGATATCCTTCATCTGCAAGCTTAGGATTTCCATTAAGGTCAAATGATACTTTTGCTCCCCCTCTTTTATATGGCTGATAATCAACTAATGTAGGAAAATAGCTTTCAACTACCTTCGTCCCTGTGCTTTCAGCTGGTTCAGGTTCAGTATCATTGTTTCTATATACAGAAGTAATGGTGTAATCAAAGCCATATCCTGCTCGCATTTCTTTACGCGGAAGCTTTGTGAAGCTAGTTGTTAAAGTTTCGTAAATATTACGTTTATTTCCATTTTGATTCACAGTACGGACTATATCTTGTACTGTTTGTGTCTTAAAGTATTGATCTGATTCGAATACTGGACATGCTGCACCTTGATAGGTGGCAACATATTGGGTTGTATCTTTCCAGTTATTTGAGGCTGTATTCGAATATAAAACATGGCCAAGTTTTGCATTGTAACCTAACGACTTTGCTTGCCTACCTTTTAAGTCCGTATATTCAAACTCTTCATATGGTCCACTACTATTTATTTGAGCCATTATATCTTTGCCTTGCTGTGTTACTTTCCAACCTGGGAAAGAATACCGTTGCTTTTGACCTTCCGATAGGCTTACTGTGATCATACCAACAGCGGTGCCATCATATTTTAGATCAACTGCTGGTTGAACTGTTTGGTATTTACTTTCATTGGACTTAATGTAGGTAAGCTCATCTTCAGCCTTTTTTATTTTTTCATCATAGATGGGCAACATAGCCTTACCATCACTAATTTGGCCTTCTTTTTCAGCAATAGTCGCTTCAGCACTTGAAATTGTTGAGTCATAACCACTACAGTCTGGTGCTGGCTCATCTTTTCCTACTGGTCGCGATTGGCATGATGCTTTGGCAGACTCTGCAGAAGCTTTAGCCGCTTCCGCCGCTGCCTTTTCCGCTTCCCATCCTTGAATTAGAGCTTCACAATCTGCCTTTTTTGATTTTGTATCCGAAATGTAATCATTAAATTCCTGCTTAGCCTGTTCTCTAGAGCTGGAGAAATCAGCTCGTTCTACATAAACATCAGTTTTAGTATTAGTGTTTAAATCGACTGTTCTAGCGTCCAAACGACTTACAATAAGGTCAAGTTCGTGTTCGTAACGCTTGGGCACTTCGCCAGGTTTGGGACACGATTCTCCCCCACCAGGGTTAGGGTCCCCACCTCCGTTCTCACCACCGCCATTATTACCTGTATCAATGTAACCTTTCCATTCCACATACATTGGTACCAAGTATTCAACGTTAAATTTGGGGTATGATTCAGGTGGTGGGGAAAACCCATATCGTTCAACTTTTTCCGTTTTCAAAATACCACCAGAAGTAACTACAACCTCTAAATACGTTTTATTTACAATTTTCTTGCTTTGCCCGCGATATGTTTCACCATTAAAGTTTTCATCCCATTCTGGATTAAGCGCTTCTACATCCTTTACTTCAGATATTGGATAAGATTTACCAGTTTTTTTATCCGTAAATGTAGTTGGCATAGGATAATTCTTCAAATTGAACATAACATTAATTTCATATGATGATGGTCGAGGGTTGTCACGGTCACCGATCATAGGAACTTCAACCTCGTTTAAAACACTCTGGGCTCTAAAATAACCATTATCAATTTGCCACCATTGGACCTTACCTCGTATTGGAACTTTTGTTGAATGGACCTCAATTCTTTCTGCCAATACTTGTGTTGGACTTTCGAAAATGAACCAAACTGAAAGGGTGAGCAACATAAGGCAGAACCACTGTACACATTTTTTAATTACAGCCAATTTCAAAATCACCTCTTTTATTCAGGGATTGCATAACCGAACTTACTGTCATCATCAGTACGACCATTTAGTAAATTCCCAGCTTTATTACTAGCTCTGTTTTCTGCCCAATATTTATATTTTTCACCCTTTTTAAACATTTTTTCATCCGAATCCTTTGGAGTTGTAAATCCAAATTGCAGTGCTTTCTGTCTATCTACCTTCTGAACACCCGCAAATTGCATATCTGAACCATTTCCAACAGAAAAGAAACTTACATCTTTACTTGGGGTTAATGTATATTCATAGAACAGACTATACATATTTCGATTTAATACAATTGCATTGTCAACTTCATTGAAGAACATTTCTTTGAAGATACCTTTTGCTTTTGGGCCAGTTGTATCTACAAAAATAGCACGTTCAATTGTCCCTACACCTGTGTTATTCAAATAAGTATGTGGTTTACCTAGAACGTCTTTATATTCTCCAAATCTCACTTTATAGTTTGTAATTGTTAAAATGTTTGTACCTGTATTAGCTACTTCTCTCAGCTCAGACAATCCAGTGAAATCGGAAGGTGCTTTTTTCATTGCATCCATGAAGCGGATAAGGATAGTTGCTACTTCTGCACGTGTTGTATTGCCATTTGGTTTGAATGAGAAATCCTCATAACCTGACAGCAAGCCAGTACCAAGTGCTACCCCGATATACGGTAAATCCTTCTTATTAACTCCACCTTTATAGAATTCAGGGATTGGAATAAGTGTAAGGCTTGAATTCGCCATTTCCTCAATCGCTTTGGCATAATCAGCATTTACATGGGCCAACCCATTCGCTAGCCATCTAGACATTTCGCCTCGAGTCATTGGTTTATTAGGTTCAAACTTGTTATTAGAGAAATCGCTAGCTTTAATGAATCCAACAGCAAGACCTTCTTGAATCGCATCGTTTGCCCAATGTGAGCTTTCTACGTCCTTAAAGGTTGAAGTTTGACGTTCTTTGCTATCGAATACGCGTGATAGGAATGTTGCAAATTCTGCACGTGTTACTTGAGCTGATGGTTTGTATGTTCCATCTGTATAACCTGTTACTAAACCTTTAGCAGCAACTTCGCTGATTGCTTGGTATGCCCAGTGTGAACTTGGAACATCTTTAAATTTTGTAGTTGCTGCGTCTACATCCATACATACTGTTAAAGTCGGTGTCATCACCGCTGCTGCTAATGCCATTACAAATACACTTTTCTTTTTGTTCATAATTAAACCCCTCCAAAAATTAATTAATATTAAGATGATAAATAGATAAAAGAATAAAAGTTGCTATTGAAAGCGGTACTGCTTCAGGGACCACAATATAATCTGCCCTAAGTGTATAACCTCCTAGCTTGGAATCCCTTTTAGAAATTTTTCTAACACCTCTCAAAACAGCTATATGTAAGAAACTAATTACTATATAAATTAGGAGAAATCCATAAAGGTGACTTAACTTACTTTCTTTAAAAAGGCTGATGGCCATAAATAATATAGCAATCATTTTAACGTCACCCGCTCCATAAGTACTCAGTATCTTACGTAAAACTATTCCTGCGAGAAATGCCACAGAGAGTGCTATAACACTGTTGAACACGGCTCCCTTAATAATTGATATCGTAAATAATACAATCAATATAAGTACATGCCATAAGTTTTTTGTTTTCAAATACCTTATGTCTGTGTACAAATTAACGAGCATGTAGACAGCAATAACAACTGTCAGGATATTATGTTCGGTTATCATGAACACCTCTATATTTTCATTATAACTAATATTTGGTAAAACAACAACTTGCAACTAATTTTTTCTAAATCTACCCAATAGGCTTTTTTCCTTACGCTTCAGCTGTAACAATTTCTTCGGAAGGAAATCCTTTATTAATGGTTCAAGGCTCTTCTCAAATTCATTGTCATACCCAACATCGTAAAGAAACTTAGATTTAAATAGTGCTTGTTTAACTTCGGCATAATCAAAATATGGTACCGATGTGAGAGGTTTTTTGTATAACATTTCTTTTATCATCTTTATATCAACACTAGTAACATTTTTCATTAGAACGTATTGAAACTGCTCTAATTGTTCAGAAGCGGTTAAAAACTCCATAATCTTTTTTTCATGTGTATTAATCGATACCCAATCATTTTTCACTGGATCCGGTTCAACACATAAATATAATGCATCAGCAAGATAAAGGAATTTCTGGATTCCTTTTTCTAACCATAAGTTAGAAATATCAAGGATTAAAACTGTAGCTTGGATACCGTGAGATAATGTCAGAAGTTGCTCATAGGAAAACTCTTTAAGCATCTCATGCCTTGAATCATTTACATACCAACGAACTCCATGCTTCTTAAAGGCTGCGCCTTTGGACAAAATCATGCCATGTTCATCAATTTCCTTCGCTATATCCTTATAAGGTTCAGATTCATCTACTTCATCTACATGAATCTGAAGATAATCGAACATATAAGGCTTTACAAAAGGATGTTCGACATATGCTACATCTACTTCCCTCTTAGCAATCATTCGGGCCAAGTTAGTAGCTAGTAAGGTTGACCCCGCTCCAGGATACAAAGAGCCTATAACAATAATTTTCGAAGGTACTGAAAGATAGTTGCGAGAATCAACATATGTATCTAAATTCTCTTCCTTTTCTGTGAGTAACTGGTCTTCATCTGAATATTGTTCAGTATCAGGTTCATTATCTGCTGAAACCTTATTACAAAGCTGACCTGTTCCGCCTTCGTTCTCTTTGACTGCAGGATCTTGTTCTGAATTGTTAGAGACATTTTTCTCTTCACTTTTACGGAAAGGAGGTAACTTCTGTAGTAGATCAGATACAATTCCTCTTTGAGAAGCGGGCTCCTCGTCTACTTCCGTATCGGCTATTGAATTAGGAACTGTTACTTCAGGTAAATCTAATTCGACATGACTTACCCCGAATTGAGATACATTTGAAAATTTGCTAGGCTCACTGAGCTGTCTCCTAAATGCTGTTGAACTAAATTGATGTTGGTGAAAGATATCATACACACCGAGAGCAACTAGGCGACCTAAGAATTGATCTTTAGATGAACGCTGGCAAATGTAAATTATGCGTGTTTGAATTTCTGACATTCTCAATTCTCTTAAGGTTTTAAGAATTTCATCATCCCGCTCCAATTGCTCTGTATAGCTAGAGGATAAAAAGCTATCATGTATGATTAAAATATCTGGTTGATACTGTAAAGTCATCGGCTGAATAAATCTTCTATGTAGCACTTCATCATAGAGGACATCATAGGTACTTTTGTCAGAATTACTCTCTGTGAATTCACTACGAATTAATGCACTTAAGTTCGATTCGCCGACAGCTAATAAAACCTTCTGCTCTCGCATATATGCCTCCTTTCTAGAGACGAAACCATAATAAGGTTCGCACTTCGAGACAGTTCTTTTGAAAAACAAAAACAAAAAACCCCCATAAAGACAGGAAGGCACAGCTTCGCTATCTCTATGAGGGTAATCCTCTTTAGTTAATATTAACTTTTACAACTTTTAGTATAGATAAAACAATATTGAAAGTCAACAGCATTCCCAATGTTTTTCACAATAAGAATATATATCCACAAACTAAAATTTCTAACGGTACGATATATCTACATAATAATGTGGGGGATCATCAACTTACAAAAATCTTATAAAATAGAGTCCTAAATTCGCTGCTAAATATGCAAATATTATCGATAAAAAGATGACTTTAATTACGTAATTGCTACTAAATCTTTCTTTCTCTTCTTTGTTAAATTCTCTCTCGCTAAATTCTTCAAACTTTTTAATTGTTCATTAGAAAATATCCTCTCCACGTTCACACTCTCCTTAAGCAACTAAAAGACAAGGGTATAAAAAAACCACACTTCTGTATGTGTGGGTTCTTGGATTCATGTTATGTATTCATGATAATGAGAAGCGGCGGGAAACCGCCTCTCTAACTTTGAAAAGAGGAAAAAATACGAATATTTTTTCCTATACTCTGACGAGTACAGACAAAGTATAACATGAATATATTACTAATACAATTAATTGTTAGTCGTGAACACTGGGAACTTAAAGCGTTCTAATGTACTTTCTGTCCCCTTTTTAATTGGTCTTGCAAAAGCCCCTGCTAGTCCATAACTATCTTCAATCCACTCATCCATTACAAACCATATATTAAACTGATATTTGTCTAATTCTAGTTGAACATTTAACCTCTTGGCCATTTCTAATGTTCCGCAGCTGATAATGACAATTTGAGGTGCTGTCCGCTCCATTTGATCAATGATAATTTTTTGGTCTTTACGAATTAAAGAGTTATATAAATCTAGTCTCTGCTTTATATGATTAACAAAATGCTGACTCGATTGAGCTCTTTCCATAATTATTTGAATATCTCCACTATGCTGTGTGTTCTTCACCCTCGCTACAGCTAATGGTACTGTAATATTCGTATGATTTCCGATATGGGGGTGCCAACGCCATTCTAATAAGTTCCCTGACTGAGCAGCTTGACACCTAAATTCATTAACAGCTACATACCTTTGTACAGTTGCATGTGATTGTCTCCACGTTTCAGGGCGAACGAAATGCATGTCTGGATAGAAATGCTGCAAAAACTTTACTCCGCCGATTCCTAAAGTAAAAGGAGCGGGACGCTTTGGATAATCACTGCCATCATCTTCTAGGTAGGCGATACGACAGTCATAGCGCTCAACCAAGGCATACTTAGCTAATTTGCGTAATATTCGGCTTGTATGTGAAGTGCCAAACTTTTCATTGTATCTTTTCATATATCGTTTAATTTGTGATTCATTAGCGCAGAGGGCATCTCCCACAACTTTTAATACACGTAGAGCATCTTCTGTGAGTATATTTTGATTTGATAATTCTATCGCATGTTCAACACGGGTAATAGGTTGGTATTCGTCTGGTATAACTGCGCGGGTCAAAAAGTTTGGATGATCCCAAAATGGCACTGTACCATTTTCAGAATAAAAGATGGTACGGTCATTACCATTTCTATTGGATGACTCTTTATTTGGTAAACTACTCATTACCATACAAGAAAGCAGTAATATCCTGATTACGTTTTTTACCATTAGGGTATCCAGTAATCAATACCTTACCGCGTCTTTCTTCCACATTTAATTGTTGAATTCGGCAGCTTACTATATCACCCACGCTTGGATTCTCTAAAGTACGCGGTACAATTCCCTTTAATTCCGCTTCATTGTCAAAACGAACCCAAATACCATGAACAGGATGAATTGCACTTACTTTCCCAGCGATTGAATCACCCAATTTAAGATCACTTATAAATTCAAATGGATCGGGCAAAGCTGCTTTACGTGATAAACGAATACGGCGCATTTCTCTATCTAATTGAACTATTTTCACCTCGACACGTTCACCATTTTGCACATCCAATGCTCCGCGTTCAGACCAATTCCAATCCCTTGGATACATGAAGCAAACTTGACCTTCTAAAAAGGCATAAATCATACGTTTTTCAGTATTGTAATGAACTATATCTACAACCACTGGTGTATCAAAAATCTCTTCATCTGGAGTATTTTGAATTGATAACCAAAAAGCATCAGCCTTTTTACGTAAAGCTGCCACACAAGAAATAACTGCAATTTGATTTTCTTCATCTAATCCTTGGATAATAAACGGCTCTTTTCGTCCGACGTGGTTTGCATAATCACGAGGATTTAATTGTGTATAGCGAAATTCAGAAACTGGACAATACCCTGTTACGTTACCAGGAAGTATTACTTGAAAAACATCTACCTCTTTAGATACTAATTTATCGCCTTCCATAACTGGCATTTTACGTTTGGTAAGTCCTCGAACAATTCCGTATACCACAGATTGCATCCGATAAGCATCACCTAATTCTCTTATAATGTCGTTTTCTATTGTCGTCATAATAGACCTCCTTAATTATCATTAGTATGTCATCACAAAATGTGGTGTTGCAGGGTAAAGAATACAAAAAAAGAGAGCACTCCCTAACAAATAGACGTAGTAAACGTCTAAGTTTTGCTAGGGGTACTCCCTTTAATCGCATAATTTTAGTTTTTGTATTTTACATAAAAGTAAACAGGTTACAAATTTATAGTATCTAAATCCCTATTTATTTGCAACCCTTTTTTACTACTTGAATATATTCTGAATTTCTTTTTCTTCCTCCATACTAGGTACAGAGTCTTTAAATTCATATTGATTTTTGGTTTGTGGCATAAGAGCAGCAAATGGGTCAAAATCACTTGTGAATGGTGTATCTACTACTTGCACCGGTTCACCTACAGATTGCTCTTCTTTTTCAATATTACTAGTATCCAGGAGCGGTTCTATAGGGATTAATGAATCTAAAGAGGTTTTCTCTACAGTTGGTATTCCTTCTGAAGGATGCTCTTCAGCTTTCATATTTTGTGGTTTTATATCTTTCTTTTCAACAGGTCGTATGACTGCAGTATCATTTACCATGTATTGAATTGGTTTCACACCATCAAGATATTGTTCTTGCTCAATAGCTTTTCGTTCGTCTACCGTTAGCAGATTCAATTCCTCAAGGAGATCTTTCCGTTGCTCTTCCGTTTCTTCTATACTCTCAATCTTTTCAAAGTTCGTTGCAAACTTCAACCCAAATTCTTCCCGCTTTTTAATCCAAAAGTTCATTGCATGTTCCGTTGTAAGGACTTTGGCTTTTTTCATCAATGGTTTTGGAACAAAATTAGCTCTTACAATTTGTAGCGGCATAGGATTATTATTATCTACTAACTTAACCGCACATGCAAAAGCCTCCTGATATATTAACTTATTAGCTGACATTACCGCTTCAATTTGTTTTTGGTATGATGCGTTTGTTCTAGATGAAGGATCCTCCTGAATGGCACTTGTCTCCATTTCACTCTCCCCTTCTTTATACACCATTCTTTCTCCCGCTATTTCAGAGAAGGCTTTTGCATCTTTACCAGTTGCATCTCCATAAAACATTTTTTGACGCATTGATGCTAATATTATATCTTTGAATGTGCTACCAAATTCATCCTCTAGTTGAGATGTTGTTTGCATTAGAATAGAAATTATAGCCTTATACTTACGTGACTGTGCAGGTAACGATTTAAATTGGGGATATAGATATTCGGGTATTTCATCTGCCAGCACATGATGATATGGCGATACATAGGGTTCTCTTCTAAAGATCGCATTTTGGATATTCATTAACATCATTTTTCCAAATACATTACTAAGCGCACCTAGATCACCTTTGGCTGTGTTCACCAAAAGCACTCCCCCTATTTCAAAGTGCCTATCAAAATCAAAATCACTTGTACCTAGTAACACTCTGCTAAGATGTGGGTTTGTTCCAATATCATCTAAAGTATTTCTTAATCCTTTTACATGCTCCTCCTCAGCATCTACGTAGATTGGTTCTCCTTTTTCATTTAATTCTAATTCACCACGTCTGTCTCTTTTTTTAACAATGGTTTTCTCAAACCAGCTATCCACTGCTTTTATAATTCGCCAATAGTAATATTCATCTTTTGTTTCAAAGTATTGGCGTCCTATTTTCTCTGGCATTCTTGCTTTTAATTTTAAATGTTTTTCTCTAACCACAGCAGGATTACTATACATTTCTAAAAGCATATCGAATGTTACATCAATAGCTGGATCATGTTCTTTTAATAAATATATATATTGTTTTAGATGTGTTCGTTGAGCTTGTGCAAAATAATCTGTACCTCCATCTTTGCTAGATAATCCACTTATTACTTCAGTAAATACCTCAGCAACTTTATGGACTGGACCTCTCATTGGATTAATTGAAGGTGTATCTGGATTTGTAGGATCAATATAGGTTATAGCTTCATCAGGAATACCATGAGCTTTAGCTATTTGGAGAACTGATTTACACAAATCATTTGACGGTTCAACTACAGTAATTCCATTTAGATACTGACCACTAACTTCTTCAGACCAGTAATTTTCATTTTGTAAGTTGTATTCATATTCATCAATAAACTTAATCATATGGTCAAAATCAGTATAAAGAACAGGAAGACCTAACGCTGCACTTTTACCTGTTCCAATTGCGCCAACAATTATTGTATTTAACGTTCTATCAAACCCGAATAATCTAACCGATTCCCCAGTCTCCGCATCTGGACCTAAAATAACATGAGGATAATATCCAGTCTCTTGCATCCAGTCGAAGCGTTGTACCAATTTACCTGTCCATGTGAATTTATAAAATGCTTCTTTCAACTCCATCTCATGTATATAGAATTTTGTTATGAAGAAAAATAGGATAAAACCTACAAACGCCAATGGAATACACATTATTAAGAAATATAGAATATCTCTTTGTGATATAGCCATTTCTACTATCACAGTTTCAATAACGCCATTTATAGCCAATGTTTGCCCATTTGCGATTAATGTTTCTAGGAGCGGTATGATGTATAAGTATGTACGTGATAATCCATACCAGGTTAATGCTCCTATAATGACTAATGCTGTTATCCAAAATGATACCAATCTGGCTTTAGGGGCTCTAGGGTATTTTAATTTGTTTCTGAATTGCTCAACTCTAGACGAAAGCAAATAACAAATAACTATCGGTATGGTTACAAGTACCACAGACACAAGTGAGATCGTTCTGCTGCGCCCCAATAAAAAATTCTCTGTTCCTTTTATACTGCTCCATAACATATGGAAGACATTACCCCAAATGTAGGTAGCGGCGAGTAGCCCTATTACTAATAGCGATGTTACTAACAAAAATGGGAAGCGGTGTTTTCTTAATGTCCATACTAAATATAGTTTTCCTAAAAGTCCGCTTCTTTTTTGGTGTTTACTCCTTAATACGATTTGCATTAAGACATTACTCCCTTCCATGCTAATTTCAAAGGCGACTCTACAGAAAGGCGATTACTTTGAAGGTGACTTTCTGTACCACTCTGCTTCATACTAAAAAGCACTTCTTCATAAGTTTGGAAATATAAATCAATCACTGGTTGAACGCTTGCTACTTCTGTAGTTAGCAAATCATTAGAGATATGTGGGTACGTTACTACCATCTCAATGGGATACACCTCATCCATAAAGATCGCTTCATTTGTTTTAGCAAAAAGTTGAGTACAACGTTGCATTTGCAGGAAAGTTTGAATACTAGTTAACTCACCAACTATAAAGGCCACGGTTTTGAACACACCTCTGGGTTCAAAAAACGTATTTGCTTGGAGCGGTATATCTGCAATGCTGCTTATATCCTGCTGTTCTAGTAAGAGTTGCTCTTTAGATGGAACACGGTATCTCCACCCTTTTGATTGATGATATTGAAGTCGTAACAAAAGAGAAGCATCCATATTAACTTGATCTTTCAAATCTCCTTGTAAAGGATACGTACCTGAAAGTAAAAGTTGTATAAGTGGATAGAATTGCTCTACACCCGCTACATACATTGGTATATTTGAAATCTCATCAGCTATTGGGAGATGCGAAGATTTGATGTTTTGAACACGCCTTGTACTTCGCTTATCTTCACCATAAATCACCAAATAGACCACTATCAAATTTTTCCCTTTGAACTGTTCTTGCTCCGAAATGCGTACATATTTTCTTGATTTATTGACTATCGTTGAAATAACCTCCGTCCCCATATCGACTTCAATGCATATCATTAAGTTATCGTGTTCAACGATATAATCAGGAACTAGAAGATTTTTAAAATCGCTTCGTTGTATTAACGGGTGTTTACTCCCTCTTAGCAGCTCAAAATCACATCTTTCTTTTTCAGAATGGTTTCTTACATATAAGTCAACCATAGAGTGAATAGCTGCTAAGTTATGATCATTCGGAATTCGTATTTCCTTGCTATCAGGGAATGCTTTATCAGTAGTGAGCCCACATATTTGTAAAGCTTTAAATGCTCTTTCAGTTATGCCGTAATAATAAACCTTAAAATAGCTATCCCTTGTCCTAGTACTTTCCCTACGCTGAAGTACTTTCATCTTCACCAATCTTTTCAATCTATTTGAAACTGAACTTTTGCTCATGTTTGGACGATGAACATTATACAACTTATGAATACAAACAGCGGGTACCATACGGTGTGTAAATATAACATGCAGAATTCTTAATTCCTCTTTTTCGATACACGCTCCAGAGACTCTATTTGGAATGCTATCAGTTAGGTAAACCTCCTCACTCTTCCCTTCTATGAATACATAATTCACTAATAACCTCCTCCTTTCTGAACAAAAAAGGGAGTACCCCTAACAATGGACAAATAGTCCATAACGTTAGGGGTACTCCCTTTTACTTGTTTATAAAAGCTTTTTTATATTCTGAATTGAATTATATCACTTACATCTAATATTGCAAATATGGTTATACTAACAAGGAAATTTCACTTACAGCACCCAATAAATAATTCTGTAAACATGCATTTCCGATATATGAACGATAGAGTATCCAAAAAACAATTTCCCAGTTTGATATTGAGTAGTTTATTTAGGGGTATTTAGTAGGGATATAAAAACACTCGTAATTCCAGTGTTATCAATGGTTATGGTCTATTAACGGGTTCATATACCTATTGTTCATATATCAAACATGCGAAATAAATATCCCATATTTAATGGTTAAATGATTTTTGATAAATTAGTTTATCTATGAAGTAATCATTAACATAGCCTTTAATAAAATCTATTTCTAATAAATTTTCAGTCTCACTTAACATTGGAACAACCTTTCTCACTAATTATATTAATATAACTTTAATGAAGTGAATATAACTAAACGTTGTATCATATAGTATAGTATGATACAATACTGTATAGTATCGTATGATATTTGTTGAAAGGAGGTTTAGATATGGACGTACCAATTAAAAGAATTATCGATAACCTGAATGAACCATCGGTAGAATTATTAAGACTTATCAAGGGTAATCCAGGTATTTCATTTAAGGATATCCGTCAACAAAGTAATTATAGTCAAGAAAAGACTTACAAATTATTAGCGTTATTAGAGGGTGGTATCCTCATCCAATCACAACGTCAAAATGATGCAAGAAGTAATGGATATGAAACAACAAAATATGGAGACTTCGTTTTGACATTTTTAGAAGATTAGTCTAATCTAACCTATAAAGTTCAACTAGTTCAATTTAAACTAGTTAATTTTAAACTAGTTGATTTTAAACTAGTTTAATTTAAAGTCATTTGAACTAGTTTAAATTAAACTATTAATAATTTTTTAAACTTTGAAGGAGGAAAATTTTATGAGTACAGTAACATTAAAAGCAGGGAAAGATCCGGGTAATATTACTACAAAGATTTCTTTTATCAACAAGGATGGGAACATCGATAACTTTGAAATTGCTACAGTAATTGCAGAAGCTCCTGCTACAGCGGTTAATTATGGCGGAGGGGTTGACGGTAACACTGAGATACCTGCTGAAGACTATATTCATGCCAGAGTTAATTCCGGAAGTCTTGATCGTAGTGAAAACAACTTAACTTGGTTCGTTGGAGAACTAGCTAAGAACGCAGAGAACAAAGTACAACCACACCTTGAAGATGAAACTGCAGATGCAAAATTCTCAGATGATAATCGTGCTTTATTCATCATCCCTGTTCTTACAGGTATGGCAATCGCTGCCCTAAAAAATGACGAGACTATCGTTAATGTACCTTTATCAATTGGTGTACCGAGTGAGAACTATTTAAAACAAGAACAATCTTTAAAATCTAGATTCATTGGACAGCATAAAATTGATTTTATTGATGGTCCATATGCCAATAAAAGTGTTGAAATTAATATTGAAGAAGATACAGCTCAAATACACGCTGAATCTGTTACTACTGCACTAGCATTACAATATGATATTGAAAAAAACGTATTAGTTGAGAATAAATTCTTTGAACCAATTAAAGGTCAAACTTATACTGTTGCAGATTTGGGTGCTGGCACTAACGACTATGCAGTCTTTAATCAGTCAGGGTTAGATAAAGTTCTTACAAGACAGTTCACAAATAACGGGAGCGCTGGTACGAATGTATACATTGACCGTATAATAAATGATGTTTACAATGATGAGGCTTTTTCAAAACAAAGAGAAATCATTGAAAAACAAAATAACATAAAGTTAAAGCCAGCTGAATTAACTTCACGAGAAACATTTATGAAGAAAATTGTTAAACCAGTAATAAAGAAAGTTGTTAATTTTGAAACAGGAGAAATTAACGACGAGGAAGTAAAATTCACTTTTAGCTGGGCAAACCAAAAAAATGTAGACATTACTAAACACGTTAAGAAACATATGACAGATTATGCAAATACTCAAATCGAGGCTTTGCAAGGGGCTTGGTTGAATGCTAATACTGAGCATATGATTGCTGTTGGTGGCGGTGTTCTATTCGGTTATTTAGGTGGTTTGAACAAACTGAAAGATGAAGGGATAAAAGTTCCTGACTTAAAAACATCTCAGTACTTCACAAGCAAATCTTATACAATAGCCGCATACTTAATGAACCTATCTAAACAACAAGATGCTGTTAAACAATAAACTATGACCTACGAAAGGTGGATTGAATTATGACAAACCCCAATAAAAATATATATGTACCAGGGCAAAGTACTTCTTTTACCCCTTCTCGTAGTGCTACTTGGATTGATGAATTCAATAGAATATTAGGTGATTCTCCTCTTAGTAGAAACAAATTGACAGAAGAACTTATTTTGGCTGGGTTAAAATCATGGAAGGGTTTTTCACCGAATCCTGTTGAAAAATCAAACAACACAAATTCAGCAAACAATTTTGATTTTCTTACTCAATATGAAAACGAGTTACTTTCAACCCATTACTACCAAGAAGTATTAAAGAAATTTATAAAAATGTTGATCTCTGAGAATGAGGAAGGAATAAAACGAACATTCTTAAATGTTTCTTCCTCCTCTATTATTGAAAACAAGACAAGTGCTCAAGAAAATCCTATCCAAGAGCATACCGTAACCTCGTCACCTTCACAAAGCGAGATAGAGACAGAAAAAAAACAGCCAAAACCAGCTAACCTGGATGCTGCTTTTGCATTATTACAATCAACAAAGTCTTAGATTTATGGAGGATTTAAGATGAAAGTAACAGCTTGCAGTTTTAATAATATTAAGTTTGAGTTTAACATTGAACTTAGCAAAGAAGAATTTAATCAGCCAGAAGATGTAATTAAAGATAAAACATTAAATATTGCTAATGAGATACTCAAAGTATCTGGACAATCTAAAAATTTAGTTTTTTCTAAGTACATGTCGTTTGAAGAAGATATGTCTATCCTTTGTGTTTTTTTAGTAAATGATTGATGTAATTATATTCAGAACACATTAAATTAAAAACGTCTAGCTGACATACAGTCGCTAGACGTTTTGTATATTTGGAAACAATAATGATTAAGCAAAAGAAATATCATTTGTTTTAAAAAACGAACCCTTTAAAAGAAACATTTCTTAACAAACCGTTACTGGTTTTATCTAAGTATTGCACCTTGCAAATTAAACGTGGTTCTAACCATATTACTTCCCCTTCAACTTTAGTAATTAACTGCTTTGCTATTTGTCTAAAAGCTACCTTCTCCTCTTGTTTAAATCCGAATTCAACTTGAGCAATGCTTTTGTAGTTGCCAACCAATCCCACCACCAAAGAAAAAGGCTCTTCTTTATAACCCAATATTGTAGTTTTTATAATTTTAAAATGTTTGTATTTTAACCAATCCCTTGATCTATGATTAACCCTATAAATAGAACTACAACGTTTCCCTACAATCCCCTCCATTTTCTTCTCTTTAGTTAATTGATAAATGTTGCTTCCATTACCTTGAATTGATGGCACCTCAACTAAATAATTCGAGTGCTCTATTACAGCTGATAACCATTCTTTCCTTTTAGTTAGAGGCTCATTAAGTAATGGTTTATTAGTGGCCAATATATCAAAAGCTACAAATGTAACTGGATGTGTATTTGTGGCATCTAATATCTTATCTTGGTTAGTGAGGAGTCCTCTATAGGCAAAATCCTCGAAATTAGATACTCCATTACGAAAGACTACTCCTTCAGTATCTATAATGGCTGTATGTTCTTTTATTGACTCAGCGGCCAAACTTAATTCTGGGAATTTCGAAGTAACATTATTACCTTCACGGGTAAAAGCTTCGATCCGGTCTCCATCTTTATGAATAAGAATACGCCAACCATCCATCTTTATCTCATAAATCCAATCATCAGTATTTATTAGAGTTGTACCAGTTGATACTAACATTGGTTTTATCGGTTTAAACAACAAGCTACCATCACCTCTCACCCACTTCATAAATTCCACTCAATATTAAACACTCATTGTTCATTCTTATCTTTATCTTTTCATTACGTTTTAATTCATCTCTTATAACTAACTAAATCGAAATAACATAAATACAACTAGTTGAATTTAAACTAGTTTAAGTTAATTTAAATTAACTTAAATGCAACTAGTTTATATACATCGAACATTCTAAGCATATTTATATAACCAAAAACCATTTAAAATAAACTAGTTTAATTTAAATTGCACTAGTTTATTTTAAACTATCAATAATATCGATATTGTATTCAATTAGTCTATCGATACTAGAGTCAACACCAAATCTATATTTAATGTATTCTGTTCTAATATCGATAGCATACTCAAGTAGACTATCGATACTCAAAATACTCTATATTGAAAATATCAAATTCCAACCTCCGCTATCGTTACGGTATCTTTTGAAAAACCATTAACTCGAATATAATAACGTTATTACCAAAGTAATATCATTACTCTATCTACTTTCTTCGAAAAACTTCTCTTTACTATCGTTAGACTATTTAGATACAGAATCATTAGTCTGTGTGGTTGGTTTTTGCTATATTAGATAGCTCGATAATCTATTGTTAATGTGATATATTCAAAATATGAGAAGGCTCGTGATATGAAAGGAGTGTGTAATCAATGAATCAGGTCCAAAAAGCGGAAGTAAATGATACTACTTCACAGATTAGTACACACTGGAAATTGTCCAAATTTGTTGATGAAGTAAACAGAGTATTTTTTCAACTT
Organism: Lysinibacillus sp. VIII_CA; assembly: GCF_049943995.1. Taxonomy (NCBI): domain Bacteria; kingdom Bacillati; phylum Bacillota; class Bacilli; order Caryophanales; family Bacillaceae; genus Lysinibacillus; species Lysinibacillus sp. VIII_CA. Next base: position 59,902 of record NZ_JBNFXM010000017.1, on the reverse strand, counting down.
TACAATGTACCTTTAAACGTTACCATTAACACTATAAATAATTATTTTCGCCACTTGGAAGAGAGGGGAATTCACGAAGTTGAACGTTTAAACGATGTTAAAGTATATAATGAGATAGATTTAAAAATAGCTATCTTTATTGCAGCTAAGCGTTCAAAGGACTTACAGGAAGATATATGGGGTTTACCTCAAATATACGAAGCTATTGCTGATTCGCATGACCTTGAAACCAGAAAGCCACTAACAAGTAGTTCACAGAAACAAGATGAGCTATTTAAAAGGCAATTAAGTGAGTTTAAGAAAGAAATTAATGAACAACTCAATAGGCATGGTAAATTCCATCAAAAAGTACTGGAAATACAAAGTTCGTATGATAAGAAACTGGAAAATATAATGCTTGATTATACTAAAATGCAAAAACAACTTAGGGAAGAAGGGCGCGAAGAGTGGAATAAGTTGCCCAAAAGTAAGAGGTTTACAGGTCTTATATTTAAACAAGAAAATATAAATGAAAGAGAGCGCTTTATTGAAGATTATGTTGAAAAGGGTTTGAACGAAAGAATGTTAAAAACTCTTCATCAAGGTAATCAAGAAGATAGCTCTAATGACATTGATTAATGTAGATAATAGTTCTTCTAGTTTCAAGTATGTGTTATCACATGGGAAAGTAGGTGGAGTAATGGGGCTACAAATGGTTCTTGATGAATACCACGCATTTCGTATTGGAAAAGGGATACACCTTAATACGGTCGATATGGAGATAAAGTATATTAAAAAATTTCATACCAGTGTAAATATCGAAAGGAAAGAAGAATTAGCACTGAGAAGCATTAGTTATAAAGATATTGATGCCTTTTTCACTAGAGAATGTGATGTACTCTCTGAGCGTACTGTGTACCGTAAAATCACAATACTTGTTCATTACTTTGACTTCTTATGGCGAAACAATTATATACCGATCGATGTTATGACAAAGTTCCGACAAAGATTTAAGAAACTAACTTGGGAAGCACCTGCAGTTAAAGTAGATTATAATAAATTAATCAAAAGTAAAGATACGATTTATAATGCTACTTCAATTAATCTTATTCCTAAATTCATATATTTACTTATGTCATATGGTATTGAAATGAAGGACATGTTGCATTTGTCTAGAAACAATATAGTGGAAAGAAATCATGAATATCTTATATATTTTGAAAACAGTACCTGGAAGATGGAGCGCTCGATATTAATTGACTCAAATCTAGAGATAAAGTTAATAAATGAAATATTACAGGAGTCCAAAAATAGGGGGATAGATTTACTCCTCTCCACGAAAAGTGATAAGGGGTACGGTCCTTATAATCCAAGTAATTTACATGATATGATGAAGCCTATTTCTGAACTTGTAGGCTGCCCATTGAATAGTACTAAGCAGACTATGTATGCTTTTGTTCACCACTTAGTAACTGATAAGCAACTAAGTATTGATACCATAAGTGAACAATTAGCTATCCCTTTAACACATGCTGCCAAACTTGTAAAAACCTCTATTGATCGTATTGAATCTTCTGTTTGAATCCTATATACTTAACCTTGTAAGAAATAACCTAATACTTTAAAAAAGGGATTACCCCAGAGAAACCTATCAATTGATAGGGCTTTTCTGGGTTTTTTTGTTTTATAAAATGAAAGGAGATGCATATATGTCCCATGGGGTAAACCATACACACTTAATTCCATTGCAGCATTTATATACTGCTTTAATTTTAGGTGGGGCTAAATTGAATGAGTCTGGAGGAGTTTATGAAGTGAAACTCTCAAAAGAACGTCATACAATCATTAAAAATTATTTAAAACGGAACAAGTTACAAGATTATTTTAAATTCGGTGTTTGTGATGATTATAATATTCATTTTGAAGTGACTTTATTATCAAGAAAACTTTGGAGAGAGTGGTCCAAATCCTCCAACATGATTGAATACATTTCACCTATGCAATTAAATGTTAATGTTCTTAATCTTTGGGTTAGTTTATTTGGAGAAAGTAAAAGTACACGCATTTACATGCCAAGCCATCACTTTACTGATTCGGCAAAAGAAACCTTCACTATTCTTTTTAATGAAATTATGAGGTTTGAAATTGTATTTAATTCTATGAGTTTTACAATTGTTCATTTTAAAGAGTGGTTTCTTCAACAATACCAGTCTCGAAGACCTATATATGAAATCAATCTGATTTTAAACTGTCTTTCCAAAAACGAAATTCTTTGTTTAAGAAATGAACGCTTACAATATGATCTTTATAAAGGGGGAGTGAGCTTTGTATAAGAAGTTGGTATTAATTACTTTTAGTACTCTTTTATTATCTGGCTGCCTCGGTCCATATACAACTGAGTCAAAAGGTAGGAATACTGTTTCTCAAGAAATTGAGATTTCACCTAAAGAACAAAATAGTAGGCTTGAATCATCATCAACGATATCTAAAGAAGAGGCTGCTGAAAATGCGACTAAATTGTACACTACAAAAGAACTTGAAGAGTATAAACCACAAATCATAAAAAAAGAATCTCTAAACATTAATGACCTGGATAGCGTAGCCCAGTATAGTGCGTATTATTTTGTTGAGTTCATGAAGGATTCAATTACCGCTGACCAATTCATTGATGACATGTATAAAGTATTAGATGATGATTTCACATCTAAATTAGGATCAAATAAAGAGGAAATGGCCAAAACCCTTCACATAGTACAGAGCAGTTATTATAAAAATATTCCACAGAGTAAAGTAACCTCATACTTTATATCTAAACCCATCGTTTTCTATGCAACTGCAAACGAGAGTCTAAAAATTGTTTATAGACGACATGTATTAGAAAATGGTGACGAGATATTTTTTGAAATGTTGTTTTCTCAAGGAAAAGGTGGTTGGAAACTATTGGAGGATACGCCAACCACAAATCCTTATATAACAAATGAAGAACTAGAACTAGGAGAAGAGAATAATGCTCAAACAAATAGCACAAATACTTGAAGATAAAATTAAAGAAGATAAAAGGTTTCGGAAAGATTATAATGAATTAATTCAATTTTACTTATTGAAATTTATGAGACTTGATACTAAAAAACAAGAAAAGCATATCGAAGAAATAGAATTGATTTTAAATCGGCAGTTTTTACAGGGATATATGATAGCTATGCAATTTAAAGAAGATAATCCAGATATACCGCTAATAACAGAGGAAACTACTATTTATCAAGTCTTAAACACTATCCCAAACAGCTTGAGAGAGATGTTTGAACAACAAAATCTTGATTTTGTAAAGGTCGATACCGCTGAAGCTTTTGCAATGGATATGTTAACACAAATTGGTACATCTTATTTTGATTTACTGGAGCAGGTTTACAAAGAGATCACTTATTATGGAATAACATATGCGATTTTACATCAGTACCCATCCTACGTTAAGGATGAACTAATAACTAATATAAAAGACGTTATTCATCCATATCTAATCACTCCACAGATCGCTATAATACCTTCAGTAACGTTAGATGGCGCGTCTGAGGCATTAAAATACGATTTATTTAACTGTTCATTTAAAGGAGAGAGTCAAGATTGGATGGGACGTATTACTTTTAATCCTTATAGTTCCGAACCAAAAATTGCAGAAATAATGTTGTCAGATCAAATTGCTACTTTTGAAAAACTTGACCTCCTTAATTTAATTAATCTACTTCTATCCGAAAATGCCGAAAATGAAAAAATCTATTTCAATGTCTTTCATATATCATCTATTGAAACATTAGAATCACAAATAAAAAACACCGACTAAAGTCGGTGTTTTCTTCTTTATAATTCACATATTGCTTGAGGTCTACCCCTCATATATCCTTTACGAGCGTGAAAATGGACGATATGGTTAGGGATTGAGTTATCCATTACATACGCCTGAAAGACTCCTAAAACCGCTGTGGCGGCAAATCTATTGGTAATAAATCGTTGTGGCTCACTTGCTGTTAAATCTGCACAACTCATTTCAGAAGGCTTCATATCATCGCTATCGATTAAGATACCTGGAAAGACTTCTGCAACTGGTTGATAATCAACAGTACCATTTTTCTTCAAACCACAAACAACTTGTCCAGACCAGCCTGATTCTTGATAATCAGCCTTTTCTTCTATGGTCCAATCACTATATTGTCTATGCTGCCAGTTTACTGGCATGACACAAGATTCATTACCTACATCTATATAAAAAAGATTGGGCACTCTTAAAAAAAAGTCATTCATAACTTTTCTTGTAAAGTTGTTATCTACACAACCTATTAATACACATTTAAAGGCATTACTGTTTATCGCATTAAAAAAATCATGTTGATATAATGATTCTAAATGTTCCACAGATTCAATATACCCCTTTACATATGACCAAACATTCAATTTATATGCCTGACCGTAACGTTCCGCAAGTATCTTTGCTTTCGGCTGGCCAATATCATCTAAAATAAACAACTGATTAAATAGATTCTTTTCCTCTACTACATCTGGATCAGCAAGGACATATACACTATCAGGATCAGCTTGTGTGGCCAACATCTGAGATATTAATTGTGTAAGGGGGCCACCATTACCACCTGTGCCAATTTGTACAATAAAGTATTTCTCTCTTTTCAAATCACTCACCCTTTCTAACATGGATTCTTTCCATATCAAAAGAGGGGAGAGCATAAACAGGTCTTTTGAAAATTTCAAAAGTATCACATGGAATCCAGCCTGTGGACTCATCGACAAATATTCTGCAGAATATATTCGGATAAAAGTGATCAATGTTTCCAACAATTATATATAACATGTTGGGAATGCGCTCTGCACTATTATCTATAGACGATGGGATAGGATTGAGAGTATGATGCGAGTGGATTTCTGCTAACTTTTTACAATCCATTCCAATACGAGATATTATACTTATTGCAGATTCAGTAGTTTCGCAATAAAATTTATGAACGTCTTGTTCAGGTATATCAATAAATACTTTTCCTGTATTAGTACATTCATATATATCTGCATGTATTTCTAATTCTTCTTTTGCAAATAATTGCGCTACTGCTATAAATTGACCCAATACTTCATGAGGAATAAGGGGTCTCTTTCTAATTAGCGTATTAGATTTACTACCTTTCTTCTTAGCCATTAAAGTTGGAACCACATAAGTTTGTTCCTTTTTTTTAATGAACAGCATCTCTGTATGATTAGCAACTAACTCTGGGTAATCAGTCTCCATACGAGTCCGTAAAATATTTAATGTGATTTTCTTGCTTTCAATTTCTGCTTCAGTACAATACATAGTGATAGGGATAGACTCTCCATAATATCTTATTAATGTGGATATAGTCGGATCAAACGTATCTTTTACTCCTACCTTAGTAGCTGTCTTTTTCCCAGTCGCTTTTTCTACGGTTTTAGCCTTTGCAGCATGCTCAGATAATTCTTTTTCTTTTCTTGCAAGTTCAGCTTCCTCTGAGGATACATCAAACAACTCTTGGGTAGCAGTAACCTTATTAGGCTGTTCTGATTCAGTTTCAGTTACCTGTTCAGTATTTACAGGTTCCTCAATATTCTTTTCTTCATGAGTACCTTCTAGGGGAATTAATTTTTTTTCCTCGTTATTTCCCGCTTCCATTTCTTCTAAAAAATCAAATAAGTCTTTCATATTTTTTCCTCCTTAAAAATCTTTTAGTTTAATATTCATTGGAATTAGATCATTGTGTTGAAAATGTTTATCTTCATTCTCTAATAAATAGTCTTTGAAACTTCTGTATCCTGACAACAATGCCATTCCATAATCCTCGCTAAAGGGGCTCCCAAAAAACAAATCTTTTACTCGTACACACTCTCTTACAGCTTTAAATACTGGAAGGGAATTAGTACCCCAACATATACTTCCAGAATTTTTGGATACATGTGGAAAGGGGAATTGATATAAATCTGTATCTTCATTTATATCTTCCTTATTAACATCCACTGCACAAGCAGCCACATTTTTAACCTGCCATTCCATATTTGCTTTCACTAGTTCAACACTAAAGATTGTCCGTGGAGTCTCTATAAAGAACCCATCACCTTTTAACTGCACATGTTGTATAAAAGTCTTCTCTGGTTCAAACACAAGTAATATTTTTGCTTTTGTACCCATACGATTATGCGTAAAATGCAATGTATTATTAGGTAGCATTGGTAATGTCATATAATTACTTGATACATCTTTTCTCAATAAAGCTTGAAAAGCGTCTATAATCTCCTCAGTAGTTAACATAAAAGGACCCTGAATACTACCATTAGAGTTTACAAGGGTACCTTCAATGAATCGGTTCAAATCCTTCGGTTCACATGGGATTTTTATTTGCCATTCCATCCTGGCAATACCTCCTTCATTTTCTCTAAAATACTCATACAAACTCCTACTGATTCAGGATCTCCGAAATCAGTAGAGCCAACAATGATATATGATTCGTAGTAAATTACATCAGTTTCATTTTCAAACCTGTAACCATGAACTGTCTTTTCTACACCTGTTTCATAACAAAATTGAAACTTATAGGGTGTCTTTAGGTACCATATCTGATCATATTTTTCAAATTCAATTTCTGAATCACATTGCCTTATTTTTCTTTCCAAATTATTAAACTCTCTTTGAAATAATACTTCTTCGCTATCTTGCATTTTAATCCCGAAATTTTTCTCTAACATTTCAAATAAAAAAATTTCAGGAGCCATACCATATCCATCGGACCAGTCATACCTTAATGACCAATCAGGAATTATTGGTAATTGACTGTGTTCTCTACAATACATATCTATCAACTTTACAAGTTGCAATGAGTAGTAAAATTCAAGAACCATGGGAAATTCCTCTTGTGTAATCTCCATTTCCTTCCTCCTTGTAACACTGCATAATATAATTAGCTATAAGTAAGGGTTGCCAAACCAAACTTTTAATCTCTGTACTAATTGCTTTAAAGCAATAATAGATATAAATTTGCTCAGCCCTATATTTGTAAAATAATAAATTGTTCAAATAAAGGTCACCTTACTTTTTCTTTGCAGATTTTTCCCATCTAAAAAATTTCTTGCCAAATTAACTTCAAGTCTACTTAGACTTACAGCTGTATCTAATTGCCTTATATGAAACAAAATTAAACCATTAACTTCATCAAAATCATGGTCATTTTCTAATAGCTCAAGCACTCTAGAAATATCCTTTAATGAAAATCTAGAAAAATCGATTTCATTTGCATATACATCATCTATCAATAATTTGAACAAATAAACGATACTATCATTTTGCAAATTAACATCAATTACTTGACCTTGTTTTTTTAATTTTTGAGTAAACATTTCAAAGTCCATTTGTTCTTGTCCTTTACTATAAAAATGAAAGAGACTGCCATTAATAACAGTCTCCTTAGCCTATCTAGTAAGTTCGAATCGGTAGCATTAAAGCTAGATGGGAATCTTCTTCAGTTTCCCCAACCATAATGAATGGTTTCAAAGACTCAGTGAACTTTATACGTACATATTCAGATTTGAAAGAAAGTACCGCTTCTATAAAAAAGACGGCATTTAAGCTGATTTTCAAACCCTTCCCTATAAATTCCTCTCCTTCAATCAATACTTCACCATTCTTGGTTTCCATTTTCGTTCTAATCATTAAACAGTTGTTGTCAATATCAAAGTTGATGATAGGGGAATCTGGATTTAACATTGAATTAAGTAGTTTCATGTTATCCAAAATCTCTTGTCTAGCGACAACAATTTCTGTAGAAAAGCTCTTAGGTATTAATCTATCTGTATTTGGATAGTTTCCCTCGAGTGCACGGATTGTGTGAACAATATGGCTATTGAATAAAGCAACGTAATTCCTGAATCCAACAACCATCACATCTTTTGCTAAATCAAAACTATTTAAAGTCGCCTGCAGCATTTTTGCTGGTAACGTAATTGCTAACTCCTCAGAAATCTCACCCTGGGTAAAATATATTTCCCCCATTCGATGAGAGTCAGTACAGACAAATTTTTGGCCACTTGGTGAAACATCAATATGTACACCTTGCAAGACCGGACGTGTATCCGATGTACTAGCTGCATAAGCTGTAGCTATGACAATATCTTCCCATTGCTGACCAGTGTACTTTAATTGATACATAGGTTTTTCTGTAGGCATAACTGGATACTCATCTGAGGAAAATACAACTGTTTGTAACTTTGTTTTCCCTTTGCTAACAGTTAACAGATATCCTTCTAATGAGAATTCCATTTCGCCTGAAAGTTTTGTTATTGTTCGTAAAAAGTCACGGGGAATTACACAAGATCCGGTTTCAACCACGTCTACTTCTGTTGTTCGTTGTTTAATCGTTTCATCTCCATCAGAAACAGTAATTGTAAGACCTTTTTCTGTCATTTCAAAAAGAACACCATTTAATATTTCCTTCGTTACTTTTGCACTCATCAACGTGCCATTATTTTTAATTATTTCTCTAATCGTTTTCTGTTTGATTATAAAGTTCATACAATTCCCTCCAACAAAATAAAGTCCAACAACGTAAACACGTTATTGAACTTACTCTCTCTTTTTATTGTGCAGCTGCTTTATTACAGTCACCTTTTATAAGCTCAATAGCTTCTTCGGCTTTCTTATAGTCCATTTTGAAATATAAGGCTGTAATGTCTGTAATCGTTTCTTTGCATACAATCTGCGAATAATAAAACACTTGTTCTATCAGCAAATTATGACCTCTACATACACTTAAATAAAAATTTACTGCATGGACAGCATTGTAAATGGATTTCAGTTGATCAATAGAAGCATCTTCAAGGTTATGAGATCTACATCCTACACAGTCTAAAAAATAGGGAATTAAATTTGAACCAATTTGTCCATCTTGTAACTGACCCCATACCAATTTCAATGCATTTTCATGCTCAGATTTCTGCTGATTTTGGTTTCCATTTGGCAGCGACTGTTTCATATTCTGTGGCTGCGGTTTACTACCTGAAACAATTTCAAGGGTAGAAGGTGGAGTAACATAACCAGTAACATCTCCTTCTCCTTTAATTTTTCCCGAGACATAAACAGAGCCAGAATTTTCAACCTTTAACCAAAATTGAGGTAAGTCATAAAGATATCTTCCTATTCCGAACTTTACACAGGCCCGCTTAAATGCACTTGAATATCCACCTTTAACAGACTCAAAATCTGTTGTCTCTGCACCATCAGTTCTTGTTACCCAATCACCATCAATTTTAATGCTTAGTTCGCATTGAAATGCTTGTTTGCCATTAATACTAATTTCTCGGTAATGGTCTTTCCAATTTACTCCCAATACTTCATCAAGCCTAATCATTGCGGCACGTGCATCAATATAAGGTAACATTAAGACATTACCATTCTTGGCAAACGTTTGTGCTCGCCATTCAATAGCATGATCCTCAAAAGGTTCTGATAATGCTTTGAGAACTTCCTTTCCATCTAAACTCATACTAATTCCTCTTTTCAAAGTTTTTTACATTCCAATAAAACGCAAAAAAGCCTTTGAACATGTAAAAAGTAGACAATAAATGTCTACCAAATAAACATGCCCAAAGGCTTTAACAATACGCTCTCCGTCGAATTTACTTAATGAAAATTGACAAATAAAAGAAATAGAATGTATGCAATTATTGTAGCATACTGCTAAACTATTTACAATGTAAGCAAAAATTAACTTTGAAAAGGGGGAAGGGGCATGGAAAACGGATTAGAGGTCATTTACTTAACTGATAATGCCAAGCCCTTAGTAGACACTGTTCTACTTTCGAAATATTTTAAGATTACGGGGAATTTACAAGAATTAAATCGAATATGTGAATCTGAAGGTATTGTAAAACTATATACTATAATTTCAGATACTAATGAATTCGAAAAACTTAGTCTGTATTTAGATATGACAGGGATTGTTACCCGTGTCATAGTAACAAATGAAGATTTATTAAAGAATGAACAGCTTTCAAAATTCGAAAAGTGTACCTATATAAAATGGCTAAAATATATTACTAAAAATGTTAAAGGTGATGAAGTTTCAACTACGCAGGTACCAACTGAGACTTTAAAACCACTGATTGAAAAGACAGCATCAACGGATCCTTTGTTTTTTGATGATAACACCATCCTTGATAATGCTACTGGAGATGTAACAGTGACTGAAGCAATTAGCAATGCTCAAGCTCAATCTGTACAGTATGAAGAAAATCCGCTTCACATTAGAACAAGAAATATACAAAAGAAACTTTTTGCAAACCAGCAATGGTCGGACCATAAAATTATTGGATTGTGGTCTCCAACTGGAAAAACTGGCGTCACATTAACTACCATTAACTTAGCTTTATCATTTGCCGAACAACGCATTTATACAACAGTATTAGAAGCATTAAGCCCGCATCCTATATTAAAAACTCATATTTCACGATATAGCTCACCACCAAAAAATTGGGTAAGTTATGCTAGTTGCATACAGGAAGAGTATGAGCCAAGAATGGCTTCTTGGATTTATCAAAATGTTGTGTTCCTACCTTCCTCACAAGATGACTTACAGTATAGTTGGAATCCGCCATTAATCGAAGCCTACATGACCACTTCTAAAATTGCAGATGTAACATTCGTCGATTTTCCTAGTGGCCACTTGGCTGAATATTCTTTAGATGCCCTTAATTATGTTGATGAACTTTGGGTCTTATTTGATGATAACTTCCCAGCTTTATTGAAATGGAAGAAGTATATACAAACATTAAGTCAAAATTCTCACCTGCAGATATATGGAATTATGGGAAGAACATATGAATTCTCACAACCAACGAAGATATCACAAGAGATGGGTATCCCATTACTAACGAGTATCCCTGCATTGGATCAGGAGATAATGAATCATTACTATACGAAGGAGCCATTATGGTCAAAAACAAAAGTAAAGGAAGCTTGGATGCCAACCTATCAAACTTTATATAAACATGTCTTTCCAGATCATCCGCCGATGGAGATTGAAGAAAAGGGTACACCTAAAAAGACCCCTGTGAGAAATTTTATAAAACAATTGAAGTTCAGTACACAATAATTTAAGATTAGGGTATATTACTTATTTAATTATTTGGTCAACTTGCACATCAAGTTAGACGGAGATGTATTGTTAGAGTCTATGGACACATATTTTGGTATTTACATGCCATTTTATGCGTCTTAGACTCTTTTTTTATTGTTTAAAATAACAAAAGGGGTTTTTTTTATATGCATACATTAAGACGTACAAAGATGGAAGGTTGGTTTGAATACTATCGTGAGGTGTGTCCTATTTGTCATAAGTCAGGCGGTTGTATTCGAAATGAAGAGGGGGACGTTGTTGGCTGCATTCGTGTAGAATCCAAAAAAGTGTTCTCTAAAAACCCTCTAACTTATCTACATTTTTTGAATGAAAAGCAAAAAAAGGTGTCTGGTAAGTGGGCTGAAAAGCAAGTATCTAAAATTGATGATCAATTTTTAGATTTAATGTATAACGGTTTAATACAAAATAAATTACCGTTATTAAATGAGCACCGCGAACAACTTAAATCACCCAATAGAGGCTTAATGGACTCTCAAATTGATATTAGAGGATACCGTAGTCTTACTAAGGGTTTGGCAAGCAAAATTGTAGCTCCAACTCCATTGAAAGGTGTACCAGGCTTTTATGAAAATAATGGTCAATGGAAATTAGTACATGGTATTGAAGGCATGCTAATACCATACAGAAATGTTTATAACGAGATCGTAGGTTATCAGATTCGTGTAGATAATCCACTCCCTGAGATTATTTATATAGAAAATAATATCCCTAATTGTAGAATGCATTTAAAAAAGGATGGTCACACCGTTCTTGCTTTACTAGAAGGAGGGGAAATACTTGGGGAAAAACAAATGAACATAGGAGACGAATTTGTTATGGAATACCATGGTCTTAAAACTCATATTCGTCTTAAAAAAGGAAATCGTTATTTTTGGCTCTCTTCGGCTAAGTGGAATTTAGGATGTAGTCCAGATGCTCCAATACATGTTGCTATTCCTTCAGCTAGATTAAAGAAACTAGAGGAAAATCCATCTCAATATAGAGAACCGTTACGTGCAAAATCGGTTTGGATTACCGAAGGCGCGCTTAAAGCTGATATTGCAGCTGATCATATTTCAAAAGCGTTTACACCTGAGCAAATCGCAATGTTAGGTGATACATTTGTAGCTACTTCAGGTGTCCAGTCTTGGGCTAGTATACTTCCTGTATTAAAAGAGTTAGGTGTTGAACAAGTAAATATTGCTTTTGATATGGACATGTTGACTAATCAATATGTGAAGCAGGCTGTAACACAGTTATTAAATGCTTTAAAGAAAGAGAAATTATTGATAAACTATGTGGTATGGAATACAAAAGATGGTAAAGGAATTGATGATTTACTTGTGATGTCTAAGCGACCTCAGGTAAGAAGAATAGGAAATTAAATAATTGTAAAATAAATGTATTATAGTAATAGATAAACCTATCCGTTAAAATATGGGTAGGTTTTTTATTTGCTTATTATTAGGAGGACTATATGTGTTAGATACACTAAAATACGTTAAAGTGAAGGGACAAGGGGCATTTGCTCGTGTCTCCCAATATAGTGATGATAAAGGTAAATTGTATGCACATAAGACTTTAAAACCTGAATTACGTAGCAATCAAGATGATGTTAGTAGATTTAGGAGGGAAATAGCTATATTAGAGGCTTTAAAAGGAGAGCCCCATATAGTTCCTATAATAGATAGTGACGATACTGACCTGTGGTACATCATGCCTTATGCTGAGAAAAATTTACATGAGTTCATAACAAAGAACAATCAAACATTAACTGAAGAAGAAAGGGTAGAAATATTCGAGAAGATTCTAGATGGCATCTCGATAGCCCATTCAAAAAGCATACTTCACAGGGATATAACTCCCAATAACATTTTAAAAATAGAAAATGACTGGTATATTTGTGATTTTGGACTTGGGAAAGATTACTCTAAATATACTCAAGGTGGATTTTCTTCTGTTCAAGGATACGGTAGCTACTATTATGCAGCACCTGAACAGGCAGATAAACTTAAAGACGCTACTATTCAAAGTGACGTCTACTCCTTAGGGAAAATTTTTTACTTTATTTTGACTGGTAAAGAACCTAGAAATATAAATGATGCTCCAAGTTATCTTAGCGTTATTAAGGGGGCTGCGGCTGAAAGAGTTGGAGATAGATATGATAGTGTACCTATCTTGAAGAATGAAGTTCTGAAATATAAGCAATATTACTCTAGAGTAGCTGGCCCTAGCCTTCAAGATATTACTGTACAAGAATACCTTTTCATGCATCAATCTAAGTTAAGAACTAACCAATTTGACTGGAATGAATTTTACGAAATCACTATGGAATTCAATATTAAAGAACATGTTTATTATGATTTTATTGACCCTATTATTATGTCTTTAAAAGATGATGAAACTGTCTATTTCTTTTATAAAGCGATTAATAACCAAAAAATGTTAGATTTTATTGTAAAATTCAATTTAGGCTTAGAAAAATGCTTTTCAAACACCGGTTGGCCTTTTAATGCTACAAATGCTTTCGGTTATTTCTTAAATAGGCTATTTAAAACTTTAACTGACCCACCGTGTCAATTAGAATGCTTAAAAGGACTGTGGACTATAGCTGCCCGTTATAATCAGTGGGCAGTTCAAGATATAATATTAGATATTATTCAAAAAAATTCGATATCTAAAGAGAATGAGCGAGAATTCGCCGTCTACATGATTGATCAGGATAATTCGTTCCCAAAATTAAGCAGAGTTAATACTACTAGAATAACTTCAACTGAAATTTCGAGTGCTATTAGTATCCTAAAGAAAAAATAGAAATTTTATAAAAAAACGATTACTAGGTAATCGTTTTTTTATTTTTTTGGTATCTTCAGCATAAGAGGATATTTTCCATTATTTTTAGTTAGATATTGTTTGATAATCCCTTCGAGTTAAAACTCCTAAGAAAATACTGTTGATTTATAAAATCCAACATTATACAATAAGGGTAATTATATAAGCGTCAATGGGTGTACCCCAAATACAAGGAAACATAGCCAATGCTATGTGTTCTTTCTTGTGTTTGGGGTATTTTTTTTTGCTTATATAAAAAATCAAAGGAGTGGTCTTTATATGACAATTTCTCTTACGAAAAATAAGAATTGGAAAGGAGTATTGATAATCGTCGGTTTGTTAGCATGTTTATTTTTCGCACTACCAGGATTTGATACAGCATTAGCTGCAAACGAAAAAACAACCGGCATAACAAATGCAGCTGATGCAGCTTCAATGGCTGGAATTACTACAATATCTGACAAAGGTCAAGGGCTAATGAATGAAGCTAAAGGATGGATTTACGTTGTAATTGGCTTCGCATTAATATTCATCGCTGGATGCCTAGTATTTGCTGGTGCTAAAATGGCCGCTTCTTCTAATGGTCAAAAACGTGCTGAAGCGGCATGGTGGATTGGCGGAAGTGCAATAGGAGCAATCGTTGCTTACAATGCTTTCAAGCTAATTGGACTAGCTATTGGAGCGGGGTCCTAATATATGAACACCTTTTAGGTGTTCATTTTTTAAAAGGAGAGATTATATGCGAGTTGGTGTTCGCCTAGAACAAGATATGGTAAGTGAGCAAAGAAGTCTATTAGGGTTCATGTCATTACGTCAGGGAGTCTACTGTTTCGTAGGTATTATTATTATTTACAACATAATAAAATACGTATTCAAAATTAGTAGCCTTTTTATGAGCTTAATCCCCAGCCTCATTTGTTCCTTGGTTTTTGCGTTACCTATACCAATAATAATTTTTTATATAGCTTTTACCCGCCATTCTCATACAGGATACTACCGAGACAAAAACTTTATTTTAAAATTCGCCAATAAGCATGAATTTGGTTGGTGGAGAAAAGGAACTAGTAGAAATTTAGTTAATCTAAATGATATAGGGCGTGAAAAAAATGATTGATTTACTTGTTTACAGTGGTATGGCTCTCGTATTTTACATTTCCTACTGTATAGCAAAAAAAGAACCAATAATACGTACAAAAAAAAATCTAGAAAAACATCGAAATAAAAAACAAGCAAAATTTGAAGAAATTACAAATACACACCATGAGGAAATTCTTAATGAGATTGAACCCTTGACATTCGATAATTTATTTAAAGATTTAATTGACATTAAAAATGGTGTGATTATTAAAGATAATAATTGGTACACAAAAATAGTAGAAATAACTCCTGTAAATTACTATTTACTTGATTTAGATGAACAAGAACAGATAGATAAAAAATTTGAAATTTGGACGACCAAACTAGATGGACAGTATCCTCGGATTTATTTTCAAAATCGATTTATCGATTTGACGGAAAACACCGAACTTATAAAACACACATTTCATTCTCAATCTGATTTGCCAGCCAAAGCAATAGAATACGGAAAATACTTGTTAGCTGACCTGGAAGATTTCCAAATAAAAACTCCTCGTTATGAATTAAAAATTTATCTTATTTTCGATTATGAAGTAAGAATTCAAGATATCCATGTAGAGGACGGGGATGACATTCAAGAAGCTTCATTTGATAAAGCTAATACTGAATTAAATAGGGTAATTCAAAAGTCAAATAGCTTAACAAAAAGTGGTGTAAAAATTAACGAACTCGATACAGCCGGAGTCACAGAACTACACTACCATTTATTCCAACGTAGAAGAGCTCGCAAATTAAGATTTAATGATATACAAAACAATGAAATGCTGGCAATGTATGTTAACTCTGATCAAACACCAGAGCATATGGCTGCTGTAAAGGAGGAAATTGACAGTGCCAATTTTAAAGCGGAAGAAGAACAAACAAATTCCTGAGAAGAAAAAACAACTAGATAGTAACATAAGTACCCTTAAAGTAAAGGATTTCGCAACTAACACACTTTCTAAGTTTTGGGACATTGTTTCACCAGATGGATTCGGAATAAAAGATAGAGAAGTTGATTATTTCATCATTAACCAAAGCCTTGGGAACACAATTTTTGCAAGACCTTTTCATATCCCTTCAGAAGGTTATCCAATGAATCTGAATACAGGTTGGCTCCAAACTCTAACTGATCAAGGTGAATTAGATGTAATGGTAGATATAAATAAATTGACTAAAAAGGAAGCAGTTAAAACATATGAACGGCAGATAAAATCTCTAGAAGCAAGCTTAATTGTACAAAATGTTAGAGGAAGTCGTGAAACAAAAAATGATTTACTTACTAAAATTGCTGACCTTACAAGAGCAATGGAAGAAGTACAAATGGATTTAAATGACTCTTTTTATATAGGAGTTAATGGGGTTTTATATGCCGAGTCCCTGAAAGAATTAAATATACAGTCTAATCAACTGGAAGATGAGATGGCCAATAAAATATTTAAAATCTCACCTACATTTCATCGAGTAAAAAAGGGTTATCAATCTGTCACACCATTATCTAGAAATCAAGTTCCTGAGTCGTTAAGGAATTTTACTCGCCAATCACTGTCAACTTTAGCGCCCTTTATAAGTGGCGCAGGGTTATACAATGGTGGTATTCCTATTGGTGTAAATAAAATTACAGGACAAAAAGAATTTTTCAATGCCTTTGGAACTGAAAAGTACAGACCTAAAAACTACAATATGGCGATTTTCGGTTTAGCTGGAAGTGGTAAATCATTAGCAATGAAACTCTTAATGGCTCGCGAAACGGTTGGTATGGGCGTATACACTCGTCAAATTGATGTTGAAGGCGAATTTGTAGATGCTACACGGGAACTTGGAGGCATTAATATTACTCTCTCTGAAGAAGGGGATATCATTATAAATCCCTTAGATATCAACCCTTCACTTATCCCAGTTGAGGATATGTTAGAGGGAAATGATTTGGATGAAGAATTGAAGGCTTTAGAAGCGTCTGACGATAGAGAAGTAATTGAAAAGGATGGAAAGAAATATGTTCATTTTGTTCCGATACGTGAAAAAATAAATGAAGTTCTTGATTTTTTTGACATTTTAGCACGTGGGAAAAATCAAGAGAAAGAAGGTCTCGACGTTTTTGAAATTGCTTATCTAGAAGAAGCAATTACATATTTATATCGTGAAGATAAACGTTTTAAATTTACAACCCACCCTAATTCTCTGTACATCGATGGTTCTAAGAAAATAAATGACAACATTGTTCAAGGACGTGCTAAGAAAGCTATGCCTACATTGTCAGATGTATATGCTTATTTAGTAGATAAATTTTCTCAAGAACCCGAAGCAAAGAAGTTAATCACAACCATTCGTCCTTTTTTAAGGGATCAATCAAAGCCAATTTTTGATGGCCAAACATATTTTGGTAAAAACATTGATACGGACTTAAAGAAAGCAAGAATTGTTAACTACAACCTAAAGCATATGGAAGAAGGTTTTTTACGTCCAATTGCTTATCACGTCATTCTTTCACACTTATGGGAAGATTTCGCTAAAGCTCCGGAATTAATGTTTGTTCCTAAGATTATTAACTGTGACGAATTAGCCCAATTCATTAAAAATAAGCAAACTGTTAATTTCTGCGAAAAAGTAGCACGTAGAATTCGAAAAAGATGGGGCGGATTCCGAATCGCTTCACAAGATTTTGTCGTTGTCGCCAATTCACCTGAAGCGCGAGCGATTTTACAAAACACAACTACATTCATGTTCTTTGAACAAAACAAAATTGATTTAAAGGCACTGAAGGAAACTTTTAATCTTAGCCAAGGCGAGATTGACATAATTAATAACTCACCTGCAGAGGGAGAATGTATTTTTAAACAGGGAACTTCTTCCGTATGGATGCGAACAGATCCATCCCCTGGTGAAATGTTGTTTGTAGAATCAAACAAAGCTGTATTAGAACAATATAAAAAACAACTGAAACGTAGCAGTATCAGCTGATAGGAGGCCAAAATCATGGGAGCTATTAGCGATAAACTGGTCGACATATTTAGTAAACTGATTGAGGCAATCTTTGACTTTATTTTAGAGCCATTTTTGGGATTATCAGATTTAGAAGACTTGATTTTTGGTGATAGTGAAGAGAAATATTTTATTTGGCATACATTTTCTGAAAATGTATACACTTACGCTTTAAATCCTCTTTATTCCAGTATGTTAGTTTTTTCTATTTTGATTATGGCCTTATTAGTGGTTATTTTTGGAATGAAAACAGCTATGACCTTCCATCGACCCCAAGGAAGAATAGAATTTATCCATACTGGGCTAACCATTTTCTTAGTTATATTTTTACTAAGTTCACTGCAAAAATTTTATGATATAGCATTTAGTTTTAATTATCTAATTGTGCAATGGTTCGGTTCAGGTTTTGAGAGTACTGTCGCCAGTCTCAAAGATGTAGATACCGAGATTGGTAATCCAATTGGTCGAGTCATCGTAGAACTAGTTTTAGTAGGCTTATCAGTATGGGGTAATTTTTATTATCAAATGCGTGCTGTAACCCTTGTTATTCTATTAGTTTTAGGGCCGATTTTCATAGTTTTGATGATAAATCCTCGTTTAAGAGGTTTGACACATAACTGGTGGAAAGAAACCGCAAGCACTATCTTTGTACAAAGTATTCATGCTGTAGTTTTTTTCATTCTAAATATCTTCTCCATGACAGAAGAAAATATCATTAGTGCTGTAATTAGCATTATCGTATTTATTCCAGTTTCTGTCGGAGTGCGTGGACTCTTTGGACTTAGTTTAGGATTGCAAGACAATGTTTCAAAAGCTGGGGCAGCTCTCGGTATGACAACACTTTTTGCCTTAGGTGGTGCTGTTAAAGGTGCAATGAACGGGAAAAGTATTGGTGAAATCGCCAAAGGCACATTTAATGGAGCTAAAGATAGGCTAACTAGTGGCAAATCCGCTTCATCGATGGGAGACATAAAAGAATCTGTAGCAGGTAATGAAAATAGCGATTTGGCAGCTGACAGAAAAGCTGAGCGATTACTTCGTAACGGAGAAACATTAAAAGCCATCGGTAGAGGTGCATTCGGTATTGCAGGAGCCCTAGCATTTAGTGGTAACGGTTCAAGATCAGCCATAACTGGTGCAGGATTAGGATACGTATTAGGTGGTGAAGCTGCTGGCTTTGTTGGCCGTGCAAGTACTGCGGCAATGGATTCCTTGAATTCTAGAAAAGACAAGATGAATAAATTATTGGGACCTCAATCATTAGGTGAAAAATCCTTAAAAGATGATATTGATTCTTCAGCTGATGCTCTTGCTGAAGTGGATGCACATGAATGGGCGAATCAAAATAAAGATTCTATATTAAAAGACCTTCAAAGTAGATTCCCTGATGCAAATCAAAATGACTTAGAGTCAATGTTAGATCAAGAGGTTTTAACTCGAAAGGCTGAGCTTAAAACAAAGTATTTGGATGAATTATCTTCTGCTGTAAGCTATGGTGAAACGCATGTTGCGAGTAGTGATAATTTCAAAAACCAAGCAACTGATAATTTATTAAAAGCGTGGGAGAAAGAAAATCAGCCTACTTTCAATAAGGAATACGAAAAGCAACATCCAAGACGAGAAAATGAATCCCTAGAAGCTTTTGAGCAACGTAGAGATGCTGAATTTGCAGATAGAAAAGCTGGGGTAGCGAAAAGTCTCCAAGGTGCTGTAGGTGATGCTATGGCTGGTTCAACTAACGAAATTGGTGATATCAATAAAGCAATGTTCAATTCGAGATTGGCGTCAGGACTTCAAAACTTAGCAAATACAGATCCGAATGTAGCTTTTAATAACTCTGAAGCGGCAGCCTTGTTATCCACTAAGGATATTCAATCTGCAAGTATCATTTCACCTAACAACCGTCTAATGTCTGGTAATGTAGGACAAATTCTTGCTCAGCAAGCAACTATGAAAGAACGTTCTCAATACATCGATAATGCAATAGCTCGAGGGAATACTGCTGATGAAGCAGTTGCTACTTGGAATACAGAACATGCAACTAAAGCATTAGCGAATAATGTAGATAAATATAAGCATGTGAATTCATCTATCGATAAAGCTGTAGCACTAGATAACAATGTTTTGAATGCTGTTCAGAACCCTTCATTTTCTGATAAAGTTCGCGCTTTCGCTGCATCAACTTCTACCGATACATCTACAGCACTTTCTAATGTAGCCAATGTTGTTAGAAGCGGTGCAGATAAAACAATTGCCACGTGGGTAGCTAACAAAGTAGACGGAGTAGGTGTCCTACAAAACGTAGTTAATTCAGTACAATCTGGAGCAACCAGCGCTATAGAGACGTTTACTGATCAAGCAGTAGAAACTCATGGTAGCTATGTTCAAGCTCAAGATAACTTAACACGTTCTGCAGGCTATGTTGGCGGTATTTTCTTAGGACGTGCAGGACATCGAATGGCACGTAATATGACAACCAAATTTTCACCATTAAATGATGGTGTTCAAAGTGAAATCAATAGTGCACAGGAAGTTATTCAAATGGCACAGACTGCAACGGACTCATTCGGTAATTCAGAAATTGTTCCTGGTGCTATCCGTCAAGTAGTCACTAGTGATTCTTCATACGTAGAAGTATTAACCAGATCAGGGGACCGAAAAATTGTATCTCGTATGTCGGGCGGTCACGCAAATTTAGAACCAAATACAGCAGTTTATCAAGATTTGAGCATGCAAGATGGTATGTTAGTGCCTACTACAAGGGGTTCATCTTCAACTTATCGTTTATCTGAAGATGGTTCAGTAATTCCATCTGATATAACAATTCAACAAAATCCGAATGCTTTGTTAAGACAACCAAATCTTAAAGCTATTGGAAAACCATTAACATCAACATTTATTGAACCGGAGGCATATTCACCAAATGAAGTTTTACAAATAGCTGCAACTTCATCAGAAGGCAATACTTTAAAAGGAGCAATCCGCCAAGTTGTTACCTCAAATGAAAGTTTCATTGAAGTACAAAATCAACAGGGCTTGAGACATCGTATATCCCATATAGGAGAAGGAAATGCAGCTTTAAAACAAGGGGAGGTAGTTTATCAAGACTTAGCTATTCAAGAAAATATGTATGTTCCTGAGATGTCAAAATTAGGTGACACTTTATCTTCTAGTTATGTAGTAGACTCTGCTGGAACTCGTATAGCTCGAAAAATCCCTATTAACGATCCTAACTTGTTACACACTTCAACAGCTGGATTACGTTCAGAATTAAGACCGACATTTATTAGAGGTAAGGAGTTCCCAGCATACAGTCAACAAGTTGATGCAGGCCAATTCTTTACTGAAGACATTGCAGCAAACAATTTTGATAACTTGAAAGTAATCGTTGAGAACAATCGTAAATTTGTTGTTGGAGAAAAGAATGGCTCGACTTATCGAGTGTCTCCAGTACAAGTCGGTGACATTAGACTTGGAAATAATGAAGTACATGAAATCGCGGTTAATTTGATTGGACAATCTCTAAAACCAGTTGAATTAGGAGCAGAGAACGTAATGGCAAGTACATTACACAAGCTAGACTCTACAAAAGGGGTTTTAAAAGAGCAGGCAAACTATTCAACTTCGCAATTAGAAAACCTGATTACATCAAGAGTTATGTTAAATGCGAAACGGGCTACACAAATCAGAGAAGAATTAAATAGAGTCCGTCAAAAACAAAGCATTGTTTAGGAGGGGTTTTTATGATTGATAATACTCAAAATCAGCATAATTCCTCTCCAGTCACTGATGCAGCAAAGAAATTTGGGAAAAAACAGCTTAAAAAATTCGCTAAGAAAGCTCTCAAAATTGCTCTACAGATTTTGAAAAAGCTTCTCTTATCTCTGGTGAAAGTTGTAATCGGTTGGTTATTATCATTAGGGGCGCCTGTTATATTAGGCATCATAGGCGTTGGAATTGCACTCTTGATTGTATATATGGTAGTTACAATGGCTTTCTCTAGTTATCCTGATATGCTATCAGAAAGTGAACTAGCAGAAAGAGAGCGATATATCGAGATAGCTAACGAATACGATATTCCTTTCGAATTATTAATTGCTGGAGTTCAAATTCAAAGTTCTTTAAGTGATTTTGATGATAGTACATTAAAGGACATTGCTTCTAAGTTGCAGCCACACTCAACTTATAAAAACATTACTTTACAGACTGAATCTTATTCTGTAAGTTGTGTCGACGGGAATTGTACTGAAAGTTCTGTTTCAACGAGTTCTAAAGAGGTATCAGTTGTTGACCACACAGAAAAGTGGGATAGACAAATACACTATGATTATGAAGTTGATTTCGGAGATTGGACCCGTACAGATTCTTATTCTGAAGATAAATGTACAACAAATAAAGATGGAACTGAAAAATGCGTAACTTCAAGTGGTTACACAATGAAACGTGAAGAACAATATTCTCAAATTCCTACAGAAACAATGGATTATACAAAATTTGAAATAGCTTTCCAATCTCCGCCATTCGACTATTCAATTGATGATTTATACAGTGTAGAATTGTTCTACGCATTAACTGATAATCCAATTGATTATAAAGCTTGGAAAGGTGGCTCTTCGGGGTTTGCAGGATCCTATGATGGAACAGTAATGCCAGGGACAAGCGTGCCGTCTGAATTCTTCCCTATTTACATGCAAGCACAAGCTAAGTATGGTGTTGATTGGTATTATTTAGCGGCTATACACTATGTAGAGACAAAATTTTCTACTATTGATCCAATGATTAGTTACGTAGGTGCAGAAGGCCACACACAGGTGCGACCATAAGGTCATATAAGAAATCTCCCTTAGCAAGGAGTAGGCAAGACTACAACGCCTATCATTACCCAACTTATCCGTGAGGGAAACCAAATATCGGGGAGTGTAGCATGTTGGGAAAGCTATGAGTTATCGAATCATCACGATACGACTGAATAGCAAAATGAAAAGATGTAAACGAGGATAAAAGCTAAACTGCCTGAATGACAGTCCGAGGGGGTTATTGGTCCACCTATGACGGAAGATGATTATTTACGTCATACAGCGAAACAGAATGGTCAATTGGAAGCCATCTCTGAATACACTTTGATTAACTGTGTGTCAAAAGTGCGTAGTCTATCGCTGACCAACTATAGTAAATAGTAAAGGACGAACGTCATATCCGACATTACATCGTGCTTGTTCTTACATGTGCTAAATGGTGATTACCTACATCAGAACGCTTAAATAAAAAGCTATGATAAAATGTATCTGAATATCTGATATGGTAACGGAGTTCTCGTAGTAGTCCGAGGTGGGGAAAACCCATCACATGGCGAAGGAGAACAGCTTATCAAGTCTAACTAAAATTGGAAAGGAGCGTGAGGCTCTATGAGAAGTCCAAACACTGTGTTAGACAGTCTAACGAAACAATCAACACGCGAAGATTACAAATTCGAACGAATCTATCGAAATCTGTACAATGTGGAATTCTATTTAATGGCTTATGCAAAGATTTATGCGAAGGAAGGCAATATGACACAAGGTGTCGATGGACAAACCATTGATGGTATGAGTCTAGAACGTATGGAAAGATTAATTGAAAGCCTAAAAGATTGTAGCTATCAACCAAAACCGTCCAAAAGGGTTTACATTCCAAAAAAGAATGGTGGTAAAAGACCTCTAGGTATACCATCTTTCGAAGATAAATTAGTTCAAGAAGTAGTAAGAACGCTACTTGAAGCAATGTACGAAAAAACCTTCTCAATACATTCTCATGGTTTCAGACCAGAAAAGAGCTGTCATACTGCACTTATGCAAGTAAAAGACAAATTTAATGGGGCTAAATGGTTTGTGGAAGGTGATATTAAAGGATTCTTTGATAACATTGACCATCACAAACTAGTTGAAATCTTGAAAAGAAGGATTAATGATGAAAAATTCATCGACTTAATTTGGAAATTTCTTAAAGCAGGTTTCCTAGAGGACTGGCAATATCACAAAACATATAGTGGTACTCCTCAAGGTGGAATCATCAGCCCCATCCTTTCAAATATCTATCTAAATGAGTTAGATAACTTTGTATTAGCTTACAAGTATAAATTTGATAAAGGAAAGGGGCGAAAACGCCTAACGGAATACCGCACGAGAGAAGCCAGACTATACCGAGCAAACGCAAGGTATAAGGAAAAATGGGAAGAAATGAACGAGGAAGAAAAAGAACAAGCACAAGCACTTCAACACTTGAACGAGTTGAAAAATCACATGATGGAACTACCCTATAAAGACCCTATGGACGAAAACTACAAGCGAATACAGTATGTGCGATATGCCGATGATTTCCTAATCGGTGTAATTGGTAGTAAAGAAGATTGTCAACAAATAAAACATGACATTAGCACTTTCTTAAGTGAAGAACTGAAAATTGAATTATCACAAGAAAAAACGCTCATTACGCATTCTAGTAAAAGAGCAAGGTTTCTCGGATATGATATTAAAATTAGTCATGATAATAAAACGACAAAATACACAGCGAGTGGACATAAACAACGTACACGTACAATGAGCTGTGAACTTCTTTTACCGCATGAAATATGGCGAAATAAATTAATTGAATACAAAGCGTTAAAAATAGACGAAAACAAACAGAAATGGAAGTCTACTCATCGGGCGCATCTTCTGCAAAATGATGACCTTGAAATATTGATGATTTACAACGCAGAAATCAGAGGCTTGTATAATTATTATAAATTAGCGAATAATGTCTATAAACTAGATGGATTTAAATTCATCATGGAATATAGCATGTATAAAACATTCGCAAACAAATATAAATCAAGCGTAAGAAAAATCCACAGAAAATACAGTATCAACGGAGATTTTGCGGTGAGATATGAAACTGCCAATGGCAGCAAAATCGCATTCTTCTATAAAGATGGATTTAAAAAGAAATTATTACCATCTTCGTATGCCGATATTGATGTTATTTCTAAGACTAGAAACATTATTTACAACCGAACAGGTCTCATTGAAAGGCTTGTAGCAAAGGAATGTGAATGGTGTCATGCCACAGATGTGGATTTAGAAATTCATCACATTAAGAAGTTAAAAGACCTCGAAGGCAAAAAACGATGGGAAAAGCGCATGATTGAAAGAAACCGTAAAACGATGGCACTATGCAAAAAATGCCACGTTGATTTACATAACGGAAAATTAGACTGATAGGTGGAGAGCCGTATACGCTGAGAGGTGTACGTACGGTTCGGGGAGGAGTTCTTGGAAACCTAGCATAGAAATATGCCAAGGCGCTGGGTTCTTACTCTACTTCATGCCTTGCACTTGGTATGGATGGAGTTATCCTGGATGTAAAGGTTCAAAAGGATATGTAAATGTTCCTGAAAAAGACAAGTATAAACCTGCCACTATTTTGAAATACAAGGGTTATGGCATCGATGGAAATAACAATGGAATTGTAAGCCCTTGGGAGATAGAAGATGCGATATTTACAACCGCAAGTTATTTAGCAAAAAATAATTTCGCAAATAACGTAGATGGTGCTATTTATCAATATAATCACTCAAAAACGTATATAGAAAAAGTAAAGACTAACGCTATAAAGTTCAGAGACGAAGCTTCTTATTTAAATGAAACTCCACCTAATTCTCTTGGATTTGTCCAAGTTACAACTGGTAGAATCTCGTCTCCCTTTGGTAACCGTACAATCAAAGGTAAGGTTGAATTTCATATGGGTGTAGACATTGCAAACCAAATGGGGACCCATATTAGAGCAGCAGCTAGTGGAACTGTCCGTGCTACAAACAATTCGTGTCCTCAAATCGGTAGTTATGGTAGTCTCTGTGGTGGCGGCTGGGGGAATTATATTATCTTAACCCATAATATAAATGGTTCTGTATATGAAACTGTATATGCACACTTATCCGCTGTAAATGTAGCAAGAGGTCAGGAAGTACAACAAAGTGCTGTTATAGGTGCCATGGGTACATCTGGTTCTAGTACCGGAGTTCATTTACACTTAGAGGTCCATAACGGTATTCGAAAAAGTGGGGAGGCAGCAAAATATACAGTAGTTAATCCTGCGCTATATGTGCCTATGCCTATGTAAGAGGTGAATTTATGAAAAAGTGGTTTCTTAGATGGGTGTTCTTCGCTTTATTTATACTAAGTGTATTTGTCTGGAACTCTTGGAAAGAATATAAAGAAAATCTAAATATTAAAGAAGAAGAATTGTTAATCTTTGAAAACAATTTAGATATCCAATTTACAAACCAAGAAGAAGCTAAAAGAATAGCATCTTTAGCAAAAAAGTATATCTATAGCCATGCGTTGGAGCCTATTGAGAATATTGATGTAGCTGCGCCTTATGAAAGCATATATGTTAATCCATACGCGGAGTGGGTAGCGGAATTGAACAGGATCCTTGAACAAGGAGATATTGATTCCTGGACACAATTATTTAAACAGGATGTTTTTCAAGAATGGTATAGTCGACAGGATGTAAGAAACTCTCCTGAAGCATTCTTGTCATCCTACTTACAAAAGAAATATTCCAATATTAATAGATTTGATTATTATTCTTGGCGAGACAAGCATTATATAAGAATTAATTATAAAGATGGCCAAAGTGAAGAAAAGGTCTTACCACTCATTAAACGTGATAATCATTTGGTGATCGACATGACCATAGAAGAGTGGGAAAACTATATAAAAAGAAAATAACATTAAAGTACACAATTAAATTTCTACTTAAGGTTACACTCAATTAATCTTGCACAAGAAACAATGAGGGAATGTCCCAAGTGTAATTATTATAAAGGACTGATATTTATGACCGAACAATATAGGGCAAGTATTAAGAATACCACAACCGGTTCATGGCTCAAATCCACGAACTCTCATAGTTACACAACAAGTTTAGGGCTCATATCGAACATCATTCATAGTTATGACCATACACTTATAAAAGAAGAACGACATATATTCGGGGACAAAAATGAAGCTGAAAGTACACTCAAATCATTACAGGTAAATTATACTAATACATTCATACTCGTTAACGAAACGATATAAATTTAATCTTTTCAAATAATAAGTAACAAAAATTTTGCTGCAGAGGGTTGCTAAAAACATGATATTCAATTGGTCATCGATCTGACCATAGAAGAGTGGGAAAACTATAAAAAAAGGACCGACAGTGAGTGAAATTGTCGGTTCTTTTTTTACTTAATGAACATATGAATGGTCAGTACAATTGTTCAATAAAGCAATTTTTCACTTGCTCTATTTTCCTCTTTGAAGTTCTTTTTAAGTAGGGAAACTCTGAGGTGAAAAACTCTACAGCATCTTCAATCGCATTAGACGATACAATTTCGTCTCTTCTCTTACATAATCATGGTTGTACATCTGTCTGAATATTACTATTTTTTTTAGATATAGTTGATTGGCTTTTACCTACAAATGAGCCCAGTATTTTTTGCGTATTTTTAGGTTGGTCTAAATTTAATACGTCTTCAATTAATATTCCATCTTTTAGTATTCTAATGGTAAGATCTGCTTTAGTTTCGCTAAGCATAATATTTCTTGCTACAATGTCTCTTCTTTCCTCATCAGCTCTAAAATAAGTTCCATTTTTTAATTTAGCTTCTACAATACCTTCTCTCTGAAATCTATCCATCATTTTGATACCATCACTTACTGTTTCATCTAACTTGCTTTTAATGTCTATATTCGGTCGAGAAATTTGATTATTCTTCCGCATAATATCCTCCAAACTACAATGTGTTGCTATTATTATTTACACTATAGAAATAATTATTAGTAAAAAATTAAAAGTAGTTTGTTGGAAAGCGGGAAGGGGAGGAGGATTATTTTTTCTGTTTCTTAGGTTTGTCCATACGAGTTACAACATCCTTTTGCTCCTTCATAGATTCCGTAGTGTACAAAGATGTTGTCTCTATATTTTGGTGACCAAGCTGATCTCGTAATCCTATAAGTGTTCCGCCTTCCAATTGATATTGCTTTGAAAAAGTATATCTTGCTTTGTGAGGTGTGATTTCTTTTCCATAAGCATTTGTGTACTTCTTAACTAATCTAATTAATGTTTGGTTAGACATTTGCTTTACGGTGCCATCTGGAGACTTAGCAACAAAAACAAATGGGTAATTTATTTTCACATTATATATTTTTGAACGCTGGCTCAAGTATTTTTCTAGATAGGTTAGGGAAGAGGGGCGAATTGCCACTGAATCGGCTTTATCACCTTTACGAATAACATCTAAGTAACAATCCTTCATGTAGACATCTTTTATTTTAAGTCCAACTAATTCATTCCCTCGTATACCGCTCCCAAACAGTACTGCTAGTATAGCGAGATCCCTGGTCTTATTCATTTCAAAATAAGGCAGTTCTCTTGATGACAAAGTGGCAGCATACTCTTCATCGATAAAATGTAATAACTCATCAATTTCATCTGATTTATAAGTTTTCTTTTCAATGCGTTTACTTCTACGAGATTTAGATTCCTGCTCTAAATCAACTGAAATCTTTAACATCACATTTCTGTTAAAATAGGGTTCTTGAGTAACTTTATCTTCTGTTTCAACTGTCAAATAACGAAAGAGCGATTTTAAAGCCTGTACAGCCCTCGCTACACTTGTTTTACTGCGCCGCTTTGGATCATTATCATCCTCTCCTGAAAGTATCTCACAAGCCATTTTATCAACGAATAACTCGACATCTAATTTTGGTAACGTAGATAATGATTCATAGTGAATATCACGTATATTTTTAGCATCTACAATACCTTCTTCAAGTAGCCAATTTAAGAATTTTTCAATATTATATAAATAACCGCTCAATGTCAGTGGTGAATATTTGGATTTCTTTTTTTGTATATACTCCTGTACATAAATAGGGAAGAGAGGAGTTGCGTCCTCTATATGTTTTTCTGCTTGAATTACTTTTGGTGTAATTGCTGGCAATCGTAATCAGCTCCTGTCTTTATAATCTCTCAACTGAACATGTAACTAAATCTTATTTTAGTTTTAACGTTATTCTTTTTCAAGTTATTAAATTTGTCCCACACATGTTTTGTATAAGTGTATATGGACATGAACTTGCAGACACTTTGGACAAGAACTTCCGGACAGTTTATTTTTTTACAGTGGTCGTCTGGACATTCTTGTCCTTCTTATATAAAATCTGGACTTTCTATTTAATTTTGGACATGAATGTCCATACAAAAATAAAAATGTCTAAAAGTTCTTGTCCTTTTTATACAAAGTCTAAAGGTTCTTGTCTTTATTTTTGGACAAGAACTTTTAGACAAATTAATAAGCAATGCTTATCTAATAGCTTTTTGAGTGTCCGGAAGTTCTTGTCCACGTACAATAAGGACACCAAAGTCTAACCTTTGAAGACACATTGTCTAAATTTTACTTTTAAGTTGAACTGCAGTTCTTCAGGTTGATATGCTCCCTATTAGGTAGACAGATAAAAAAATAAAATCTGTTTATCTAAGGGGAGTATTTTTTATGGGGCGAAGCAAACATCCACTCGAGTTGAAACTATATATCCTTCAATTGTTCGAAGAAGGTCACTATTCTATCAATGAATTGTGTGAAAGGTTTTCAATAGATCATCAAACTTTTCATAGATGGAAAATGAAATTTGAGGCAGGTGGACGTGAAGGATTACAAGAAGCTACTTCATGTAAGTTCTATTCAAAAGAGTTAAAATTAGCGGCTGTGGAGGACTACATTCAACGAAATTATTCACAGATGGAGGTGTTGGCGAAATACGAGATTAGCAGTACCTCTGTTTTAAAAAGCTGGGTAAAAAAGTATACTAGTCATAGTGAAATAAAAGATTCAGGTAAAGGAATGAGTCAAGCTATGACAGAAGGAAGAAAGACAACTTTTGAAGAACGTATTGAGATTGTCGAGTACTGTTTGAAGCACCAGAAAAATTATCAGTTGGCAGCGCACACCTATGGTGTTTCGTATCAACAGGTATATCAATGGACGAAGAAATTTGAAACGAACGGTGAAGAGGGATTACGTGATCGTCGTGGTTGCACAAAAGATGAAGTCGAATTAACCGTTGAGGAGAAATTGAAATTAGAGATTCAACGTATTGAACGTGAAAATGAACGTTTACGTGCAGAAAATTTATTTTTAAAAAAGTTAGAGGAAATCGAAAGGAGGCATCGTTAAGCCAAATACGTCTACAGTAACGCTATTTAGCGATTCAAGAATTACATCGAGAGGAAAAACTTTCGATTCTTTTACTATGTGAAATAGCTGATGTTTCGCGTGCGGCTTACTATAAGTGGCTAAGTCGCAAGTCTTCTAAAAGAGAAGTTGAAAATGAAGCAATTTTAAAGGACATTCATCTCCTTTACCAACAAGTAGATGGTATTTACGGCTATCGTCGTACAACGTTGACAATCAATCGTCAGCGAAAAGAAAATAATCAAACGATGGTGAACGAAAAGCGTATTTATCGTTTAATGCAGATTAGTGGTTTGAAGTCTGTTATTCGTAGAAAGCGCAAGCCTTATCGTAAATCCCCAGCACATCATGTGGCGGAGAACGTATTAAATAGAGCATTTACATCGAAAAAGCCCAATGAAAAATGGTGTACAGATGTCACAGAGTTTAAGTATGGAAATGGGAAAAAAGCTTATTTAAGTGCAATTATCGATTTATATGATGGTTCAATTTTGAGTTATGAGTTCGGTCATTCGAATAATAATTCCCTTGTTTTCAAAACAATCAAATCAGCTATTCAATCATTACAATTAGGCGAACAGCCATTAATACATAGTGATCGAGGTTTTCAATATACATCAAAGGAATTTAAGCGAATTGTGGAAACAGCCAATATGACACAGAGTATGTCCCGTATTGGTCGATGTATTAATAACGGACCAATTGAATCATTTTGGGGCACATTGAAGTGTGAGAAATATTATTTACATAAGAGAACTGAACCCCGAATAGTGGACATTTTAAAAAAAGTGGACCTATTCGGGGTTTTTCTATTTTCAACGTTTGAAACCCCCGTTATACTAACCATACCATTTATGAACGGGAGAACATCATGAGTAAAATAATTTTTAACGAACACCAACGCAGACAAATTGAAGCGAATCCAAATGTCGCCTCAGTATCCGACCGCTCAATTCAATATACAGCCGACTTTAAATTAAAAGCTGTTCAGGCAAATTTACAAGGAAAAGGTCCAGTCCAAATCTTCAGAGAAGCGGGATTTGGCTTAGAGCTGATAGGAATTAAGAAAGCTAAAAGTGCAATTAGCCGTTGGAAGAAAACATATCAAACACATGGTAAGGAAGGCTTTTTAGAGGAACGTCGTGGAAAAGAGAGTACTGGTCGTCCACGCCTTGAAAAATTACCCGCAGAAAAGAAACTTGAGAAAGCGGAAGTGCGTATTCAACTGTTAGAGGCAGAGCTTCATCTGCTAAAAAAGCTCGACGAAATGGAAAGGCAGGCGAAAAAGAATCGTTTTTAACACCGAAAGAGAAATACCAAGCCATCAATGAAACAATTCGTTTATATTAATTAAAAAAGATGACTCGTCATCTTTGTCAGGTAGCGAATGTCAGTCCAAGCGGCTATTATAAGTGGCTTCAAAATAAGGAGAAACACGCTTTACGTAAAGAAGCTGATTATCAAGATTATATCTTATTAAAATCAATTTATGATCAAGCGAAAGGGAAAATTGGTTATCGTGGATTTTATATGGCACTGGTAGATGTGCTGGACATAGGAAAAGTATTCTTAACAGATATTACGTATCTGCAATATAGAGGTGGTCAAAGGGCGTATTTATCATGCGTGAAAGATGTCGCAACACGAGAAATTGTAGCATACGAATTATCTACTACGTTAAAGATGTCCCATGTCTATAAGACGCTTGAAAAGTTAAAAACACATCTAGAGGGCAATCTTCATCCAGAAGCGCTGATTCACTCGGACCAAGGTATTTATTATACACAACCAGAATATCAGCAGCGTGTAAAAGAAATGGGACTTCTTCAGTCAATGTCCCGCAGAGGAAATTGTCTTGATAATGCGCCAATAGAATCGTTTTTCGGTCATTTTAAAGATGAAGTAGACTATAAACAAGCAGAAAGTTTGGCAGAATTACACACAATAGTGATGGACTATATGAACCATTATAATTACACACGAAAGCAATGGACATTAAAAAAGATGGCTCTGGCAACTTACCGAAGCCATCTCATTGCGGCTTAACTTAAAACTACATCCCTTTTTATTAAACTGTCTACCAAATAGGGTTCAGTTCATTAATAACCTGTTCC
Source organism: Lysinibacillus sp. VIII_CA (assembly GCF_049943995.1). Taxonomy (NCBI): domain Bacteria; kingdom Bacillati; phylum Bacillota; class Bacilli; order Caryophanales; family Bacillaceae; genus Lysinibacillus; species Lysinibacillus sp. VIII_CA. The sequence continues at coordinate 27,443 of NZ_JBNFXM010000017.1, read as the reverse complement.
TCAAAGAGTGAACTCTTTAAAATGAACTGTTCCTCCAATTTTAACAATTAGAGGTACGGTTTTATATGGCTAGATATACTGAAGAGGGGAAATTTACGATACTTAGAAGGCAAAGAAAGTTCATGTGAAATTGCTAAATCGATTGGGACAGATCATAAGGCAATTATTAATTGGCTAAGCAATACTAACATTACCGTGTAGAAGCATTTATAAAATTGTAAACAAACTATACAGAACAGTTTAAACTAAACGTACCAGACTTCATGATTGAACTCCTGAGAAACTTTACAACAGGACCACAGTGTTAAAAACTGATAAACTCAATTTTATCAATTATAAACAAACTATCTCCTGTAATTTGCGACGGAGGGTGAATAATATTTATCCTAACATTATTTTGATTTTCACGTCTATACAAGAAAAATTCCCCCAATGTAATATAAGAAAAATCCTTTATCGTCAAATTAGCAGTACTATTATGATTAAATGTTGGATTTACGTTATTTACTTGATTTGAAGTTGGTCCAGAGGCAAAATTTAGTATAGTAGATATATTTACAGCAGAGTTTGATGCATAACGTAAACGAATTTGATAACGCCATGTTTGAGATATTTCGAGATCAAATGGAAAATCTATTATACTATTTCTTGTTCCAGTGTTAGGATTTTGAAACTTAGAAAGGACTACATCGCCTCCTGTATGAGAAAAACCTTCTATAATACTTGCACCAATAACATTAGATGCTTTTATTATTGAAAAAGTGTTTGATTGAAGCCCATACATTGTTGATGGCTCTAATATATTTTTAAATTTGATTGACCCATGATGCCATGAATAAGAGTAACTTTTTATTTGATCAATGGGTGCTAAACCTGGAGTATTGTCTTGATCAGCGATAATCATATTATCTAAGTAATGATTGTTATCTGTATAAACAGTATCAGACGTCTTGTGGTTTGGGATACTAGTAGTTGCTTCTATTGGGTCAGGGGTTGGGTTGTTTGAAAAATATGACTGGGCTCCTCCTCCAGGAAATATAAAATGCTTTTGGATAATAGATGAAGGAATACTATTAGTTGGGTTACTTACTGTTCTTCTTAAACTATAGGCTTTTATTTCTGCTATACCTATCTGATATGATCCTATATGAAGTGCTTTAGTAAGACTGATATTGCTCGGTATTCCGTAAAAATTTCCACCAGAGGTTCTTCCATCAGTTCTTGCGTACCTATTTGTATGTCCGCTTAAAAAATATGTTGAAAATTGATTATTTATACCGCTTGTATGACAATTAATTTCGATCAATCTTTGATACAAATTCGGAGGAAGTGTATATTTTGCATCAACTTGTTGTACTTTCTCATTACGTGGCAAGAAATTTATAGGATGTGAATAAAGCTTTCTCGTTAAAATTTCCATATTTAATCTAGTATTATAGATACGAATATCATACATAGGGAATAGTGCAACATAGTCTAGAACAGAAGTTGTCATCAGATTACGGAAATCGTTATACCTAGTCCAATCCCATCCCTGATTTTTATCCACTGCAGCTTCCATTATCGACAAAGATCTCCAATACTCACTTGTACAATATTCAGAATATATATCCATAAAATGCAGGAGTTCTTGATATTGAAAGTCACCGTTAAATACCGATGCATCTGTATCATCTGTGTCGGTATCACTTCTAGCTAAACTCCAATAATCTGCATATTGAACACCATCCCTCATATGAAGTAAATGTAAATTTGCAGCTATAGCGTAGATAGGCAATAATTGAGATTGGTAACCCTCTAATGCGAATTGAGGAATAATTGTTCTAAATTGTGAATTGGTTGTATGATATCTGTGAACCACCTCATTTATAGCTGGTTGACTTTGTTGATTATTTTGCCAGTTTACTAGTGCCCTCTGGTACGCCTCTAGTTCATTTCTTAAACTTGACAGAAGTGCATTGGCTTGTGCCTGAACAAGCCCACTTAATGATTGATCTAGCATATCTGTTGTTACCCACATCATGTCATTAAATAATGCATTATCTTCACCCTGAGGCCATATTATTGGAAGTAAAGCAGCTGTAATTCCTGCTCCAGCTGCTATAGCAGCTGCTAGAGTTACTGGGTTCGAGAGTGCTAAAACAACGGCAGTAACTGCTAATACAGCTGCAATAACATTATACCATGTTGCCGAATAGGGTTGTGGACTAACTAGACTAATTCCTTCAGGATCATAAGTATTTAACCAATCTTTATAATTCATATTTTTTAATGGCGTATTTGGATTATTGACTAAAGGATATTTAGTATAGCTTTGTTTTTTAAGTAAATCAGGTAAATCGTTTTGATATCGATTTTCATTTCGATAACTATCATTATTATTCATAGTTTCCCTCCATTTGAAATAAATGTTTTCCTCTTAATTTTTAGATTCTAAATCATACACGGTATTACTAATCAACAAAATTTAATTCATCTCACCGCATTTTGACTGTAGCATGATATTAAAGATTTTTGGATGAGAGCTACGCAGGCCCCCATTTTAAAGCATATGAGATTCGCTTCTTAAACATACTTAAAAAATTCAAAATTTTATTAACTGACTTTGTTCTTTTATACCTCATTTACACTTTTTCTGGGTGTTTCTAAAGTGCTTTATATATATACCAAGTAATGAATCATCTACGCTAATTTTGAAAACTATTTTAACAAAATCCCTATTTTAAGTATTTACATTTCTACTTGCCTTACTTAGCTATTACACAATATGATATGCCAATAATAAACCTGTGATACGTGGTGATCAGTAAATACTTTCAAACTTAACTGTTATTATTACTATAAATGCTAATTTAAATATGTACATTCCTGCTTGAATAACGATGTACAAAAATGCTCTTTCATTTCATACTAATACCGAGGTGTTGGTATGCATATTCAACTAGAGGTTGAGACAGAATTTAAAATTAATAGTCTTTCAGATTTAGCAAATTTTAAACAAGTAATGGAGCATTTAAACATGAAAATTAACAAAAGTAAATTAGCAAGGGATATGGGAGTAGATCGACGAACAATCGATAAATATCTAAATGGCTTTATACCAAAAACAAAGCGAACTAAGCCATCTAAAATTGATGAGTTCTACCCGATTATTGCCAGCCTCTTATCAGAAGATTCTAAGCAGGTATTTTATTATCGACGCAATCTTTGGCAGTATTTAAAAGACAACCACGGTTTAGATTGTGGACAATCTACATTCCGTACCTATATTGCCAATACGCCAGAATTTAAGGCTTACTTTGAAAAAGATGAACGTGTATCTTCTTTGAATAGCGGTATTCGTTATGAAACGCGCATGGGCAAACAAGCACAGTTGGATTGGAAAGAAAGTATTCTTTATGAAACAAGTGATGGTGAACAGGTGGAGATTAATGTAGCCGTGTTAGTGCTGAGCTACTCTCGTATGCGGTTCTTCTATATGAGTATTTCCAAATCGCAGGCAGTTTTATTTTCTTTCTTAACTGAAACGTTTGAAAAAATGGGCGGTGTACCAGAAGAACTTATCACTGATAATATGAAAACCGTGATGGATGAAGCACGAACAGAACATTTTGCGGAAAAGTGAATGCGAAGTTTGCGCAATTTGCGAGACTCCAGCTACCAACTGAACGAGTAAGAGATTCTTACAAGATTGATTATACACTGGTAAAAGTCAATGCATCGAGCATGATTTCCTACAAGTCCAATCAATACTCCGTACCACCGGGGTATCAAGGCAAAAAAGTAGGATTACAAGTGTATGATGATCAATTATGGATTTATTATAGCATGGAATTAATCGCGCAACACAAAATAAGTGAAGCAAAACTAAATTATCAAGAGGCGCATTATCGTGAATTGATGGCAAAGGCGTTGCCTGAATACCCTGATATTAACGATTTAGCAAAACGGAATTTAGCTGCGATTGGAGAAATGTATAAATGAATTCAATAATGAGTACAAACTATCAGCAACTACAGCAAAACTTAGAGTATTTAAAATTAAAGCAAATGGGGATCCATTTAAATGAAGTCATCGACTTTAGTATTAAAAATGAACTTTCTTTTATCGATACACTTATAAAATTGACGAACTATGAAATCGATGTACGTGAGCATAATATGATTCATGCGATGGTGAAAGTCGCTGCGTTTCCACACTTAAAGGAGATAAAGGACTTTAACTTTGATTTTCAGTCAAGCATTAGCCAACAACAAATACTCGATTTTCAAAGCCTTCGTTTCGTCGAAGAAAATGAGAATATTGTATTCCTTGGTCCAAGTGGTGTCGGTAAGACCCACCTGGCCACAGCAATCGGCATTACGGCAGCTAAAAAGCGAACAAGTACCTATTTTATTAAGTGCCATGATTTAATTCAGAATCTCAAGAAAGCCCGTTTAGAAAACCGCTTAGAGAGCCGTTTAAAGCATTATACAAGATATAAATTACTAATCATTGATGAGATTGGCTATTTACCAATCGATCCAGAGGATGCGAAGCTGTTTTTCCAGCTCATTGATGCCCGTTATGAAAAACGTAGCACGATTTTCACAACGAATGTGAACTTCAAATCATGGGATGAAATTTTCCCTGAACCGAAGTTAGCGAATGCGATTTTAGATCGTATTTTACATCACGCTAGCGTTGTTACAATCATTGGTGATTCATACCGATTAAAGCATCATTTAACCTCGGAAAACGAGTAATTTTGTACACCCTTAAACGAGCGAAAATGTACATATTGGTGTTGACATTTATAATTACCAATTAAATCATCACCATTCTGTTTTTTTCTTTAATCAATAAACTAATAAATATGTTTGCTAAACGTTTTGAATGTTTTCAGTGTTGTTTACACTTTGGGAAACAGTAAAAGAATTTACAGCTTCTATGGATTAATTTGTTTCAAAAAAGTATAAAACATAATAAAATTTCTTAATCTTTTGTACTGTATAGATAAAGAAAAATAATATCAACATATCTAAGGGGAAAATACATTTTTAACAAACACTTTTAGAAGAATGAGCCCAATTAATTACTAATTGGTAAAATAATACATTTAATAAAATAAATAAGGCGATTGGGGTGCACAATTTTAATACATGTTGATTCTACTGGCTGTCTTTAAAGCAGCACGCGAACACCTGCGATTTCACATATTTTAAAAGCATCGCAATTTCTTCCTCTCGATGTAATTCTTGAATCGCTAGATAGCGGTGCGGTAGACGAACTTGGAATATGTATAGTTTTAACTCGAGTGGATGTTTACTTCGGAAGTATTTCAGCCCTGACGATTATTCTCAACGAAGATACTTTGTAGCATCCCGACCAGTTAAACACGTCAGCTTTTTTCGGTAAATCAGTTGTAGTTGTGATAACAGCCCTCCAATCTCATGAATATCATTTGTAGGGAAACGTTTCGCACATTGCCCAATCACAGTGAACGTTAGATACATAATATAAACATGAATAAAATTATTCCTAAAAGGAGTTTTAATAATGACAAAAAGAAACTTATTTGATTTGTATGAAGGAGATCGCATAAAAGTCTTCTCTGCAGGTAAATATGAAGGAGAAGGTATTTTTATTCGTATCTTAGGAGAAAGACATGAGGATTTTTTACATTGGATTAAAAATAATGGAAATAAATGTTATACAAGTTTGGACGCAATTAACATTGAGAAAATAGGATATTATTGCCGCTGTAAAAAACGTGATTGTGATTGTGACGATGACCACGTACGAGACTGTGACCAATAGCATTGCAAAAAAAGGAATGCAACTTGATAAATTTTATCTTAATTGCCCTAATGATCAGCAAAAGTAACCTAGATATATGATTGCCTAAAAATAATATAAAATTTGGTATAGCATTGTAGCTGATAGCATTTAAAATCTGGGGCATAGTAAGTAGAAATAAAAAAAGTGCTCCTTCTCAGGTCACAAGAGGGCTAATCCGCTACCTGATATTTTTCAAATAACTAGCTAAATTATTTGCTACGGTAAACAGCTTTCACACAAGTTTGTGTAATTTTATTAATAGCAGGTCTAGTTGACTAAGGCATGTACAAAAACCTTACAGAAATGATGTTAAGAACTTAAGCTACCTGAAATTTGGGAGAAGATTTTTCATCCCTAATCAGTTATAAGTGAGGTTACATCATTAAATGAGATTGCAATGACCGTTATTTTTATTTGTGCGGATACTGTGGTAGTCAAGGTTGATACCAGCTACTGTAGCTATTTTCTAACCGGTAAAAATACGCTTAAAAAGGCTGCGGAATATACACACTTAATCGAGTTAGTGGGCTGAAATGAAGTCAGTGACGGATCTACCGAATCTGGAAATCCAGCGAAACAGAGAAATTTTAATTTAGTATATGCTTTTGTCAAAAACATCTAAGCAGCATGTGGAAATAAAAATTGCCGTATATCAGATAAAAAATCAAAGATATACGGCTAATCGTGTTGGGTACCGAGAAGGTGCGCCTATTTTTTTATGATTCGGGCTTAATTGAAACATTTATTGTACCGGAAGATACTTCGTTTTTAAATGCATAATTTAAATGCTGGCAATCCATAATTCAAATATAAAAAAGGCTCAAAACCAAAACCAGTGCTTGACAATTTAATTTTAGGATAAAAACGGAAAAACATCTGTAATTCCTGTATAGTTGACAGATGCAGACTAATTATATCAGTGAAATGCTCAATATTAAAGAGTTGAAGATCGTTCAAATATTAACAGATATTAGTTCGTGTGAAATCCATATTGAAGTTACTCCTTTAGCTCAAAAACAATGCTGTCCGGATTGCGGTACAGATGAATATGTTATTCTCAAAGGCAGTAATGGAAATAGAACAGTTCGCCATCTCCCAGCCTTTGAGAAAAAGGTCTATCTTCTGGTTCCCAGTATCCGTATGCATTGTTGGGTTTGCAATACAGGTTTTGTTTGGGCATATGATTTTGTAGGGCCAAAGAGATGATACAGCAACCTCTTTCGAGAGAAAGCATTTGAGCAAGCACTTGGCTCTACATCAACACATAGCGCCCGTTAGTACCGTACAGCGAATGCATAATGAGGCAATTCCCTTTGAAAGTAAACGATTAAATGAGCAAGCATGGAAGCAGGCATCAGAAAGCAGTGGACTCATTTTAGGTGTAGATGACTTTGCAATTAAGAAAGGACACACCTATAACACAGGCATTCATGATCTTAAAGGTGAAACACTACTTGACGTTTTGCCTGGTCGAACACTTGAATAACTACGTACATATGCCAAGCAGCATCTGAACTTTTTGCAATTAGCACCAAAAGCAGTCGTTATGGATTTAGCTAAAGGCTATCACACATGGGTTAGTGAATGCTTTCCAAATGCCCTTCGAATTGCGGATCGATTTCATGTTCACGGCTACGTCATAGAAACTTTGCAGGATGTTCGTAAAACGGTACAAAATAAACTTGCTCCAAGAGCAAAGGCCATACTAAAATCCAATCATCGACTTCTCAATCCGCCAGCAGATTCACTTTCGAATGAGAGTAAGAAAAAACTCGAAGAATTACTAAGCTACTCAGATGAGCTGAGATCGGTCTGGGAATGGAAAGAATCATTTACTGCTTGGTACGACTTTTCACTTACCATCGTTGTCGTTGGACAAATGCGACTGTTGAAGGCAGGCACAATCGGATCAAAGCTTTTCAGTGTCGCCACTATTTCACTCGAAATTATGACCGCTATAAAGCAGGGATTTTAGTCGAGTGCAATCGTCATCGTTTAGTAGGCTAAAGTATCAAGCACTAATTTTGAGGTTGAGCCATAAAAAACCGTATTTATTCTAATCACACATGATATGCAGCTTGCATAGGATATTTTATAAAATGGAAGGATTTATTATGAAATCGTGAAGTGTAGTTTGTGGAAATATATAATCTAGAAGATAAACAATATTGATTGCTAAATTAATTAGGATATATTCTAAAATCAGTATGAACTTAACATTAACAGAGTAATTATGATTATAAAATAAGTTAAGTTCATAATCATAATTTTGAGTATACTCTTCATAAGGAGGGACAATTAATATGGAGAAAGTAAGGGCATGTGAATGTAGTAAATGTGAAAAAAACAATAAAAATCAGTTGGGTTTTAACATTGGTGATTCAATAAAAGTATATTCATATGGTCATCAGTTATGTAAAATTGGTATGTTTTTAGAAAAAAATCACTCTTTCCTGAAGTGGCTAGATCAAGAGCAGCATATACATTTTACAAGTTTACAGTCAATCCATATTCAAAAACTTAATTAATTTACAATAATATATTTTCTCCCGCTTAATAAGCTATATTACTATGTTATTAAGATTAGTTTTATTTTATAAAAAAATCTACTTTTTAGAGATGATTAAATAGTTTCAAACTGTAATTACAGAACTAAGACAAAATGGCGAGAAGTATGGCTTTTATCATCTATTCCTCAAAATAGTATTTCTATATCGAATTGAGCAGATTTTTCAAGTATATTCACTTAATTGACAACATTTATATTCGAATATCAAGGTGTTAACAGCAAGCATAAAAACAACCTTGTCCCCAAAAAGTTAGAATTATATATACAACTTATAAGAACTTAGTCTGTTATTGTACTTGAGTAAGTTCTTATAAGTGTTTCCAGGGTACCCGTGGCGATAAGAAGCTGAAGGCAAACACCGGTCCGAGAAATACGAATCTTATATAAGGTTAGATATGACTTGATAAGGAAGCAAAGTCCTTTCTGACAAGGGTCATTTAAAAGAGGCGAATAGATGGTGTGAAAGTGCATATGCTTATCCGGGGACCTCTGATGGAAACGTGAAGTACCCTTCATAACCTACTTGGTAACAAGTAACAGAACCCTCAGAAGTCAGTAGAGGTGATAGTACGATTGGGCCTAGAACTAGTCAGAAGGACTGAAAAATTAAGAGAAAATAGCCCTTTGTATACCAATTCGAATAAATGAACACAGAAAAAAGAGAAACCCTGATGCGGAACTGATCCCAATAGTATAGACAAATAAAAAAAGCATCTTCGATTGAATTCGGGTTTAGAAACCTAAACTTCAATTAGGAGGTGCTTTTTCTATGAGTACACTAGTGAGTTATCCAATGAAATAAAAATGAAAGCCATTGAGATACGACTAGCAGGTATACCAATGAGACAGGTTTTAAATGAATTAAATATACGGCATCGAACACAAGTAGGAACATGGATGCGTTGGTATACAAATGGAGAAATAAATCGATTTGAACAATCTGTCGGTAAACAATATAAATTCCATAAAGGGCCTGAATACGCGAGTGAACAAGCAAAATGATGGAAAGTCGCGTCAGGCCATGGAGCGACGTATTGGTGATCTCTGCCGTGAACATAAATATTCGGTATGGTTATCGAAAAATCACCGCACTCTTAAGCCAAGAAACATGCGTGAATCATAAGACTGTCCAACACATCATGCAAAAATATGGTTGGCAATGTCGCGTGAAAGTGAAAAAACGTAAACAAACTGGACAACCCTACTATATCGCAACGAATTTATTCAATCGTGACTTTGTGGCAACGGCCCCTTTACAAAAGCTCGTTACCGATATTACTTACTTGCCTTTTGGTCAGAAACAGTTGTATCTTTCAAGTATTCAAGATTTATATAATGGCGAGATTATCGCTTATTCAATTGGTGAACGCCAAGATACGGATTTCGTATTGCATACATTAGCCCAACTAAACCATTTGCCTGAAGGTTGTACGTTGCATAGTGACCAAGGCTCGGTATACACATCTTATCGTTACCAACAAGCCGTAAAAGGAAAAGGCATTACCATGAGTATGTCCCGTAAAGGTACACCCGCTGATAATGCCCCTATCGAATCGTTTCATTCTGTATTAAAGTCTGAAACGTTCTACTTAGACAATTTGAAACGTACTACGACGGCCATCGTAGAACAAACTGTCAAAGACTATATAAATTATTATAACTATATCCGAATACAAACGAAACTAAACAACCAGTCGCCGGTTCAGTACCGACAACTGGTTGGATAATGCTTTTTTGATCCCTGTCTTATATATAGGGGTCAGTCCCTGCTTAGGTGCAGTTTTTTGGGTCAAATATACTACTGAAGATAAGTTACAAGCTGTTGAGCGCTACTTAATTAGAACGGAAAGTTCCTATGGTATAGCTAAATCTATGGTGACTGATATAAAAGCAAGCATTAAATGTGTTAAGCAATATGAATTCAATGGAGTTGAAGCTTCTATTCAGACGTAAACAAATTACACATTATAGTTTAAATTGGATGTAATAAATTTTATGATTGAAAATGGTACGTCCTTAAACGAAACGGTAGCGACTTTTAAGATACCTGCTTCTTCGACAATTTATCGCATGTTATAAACTTATTTAGCGGGGAAATTCTCACCTATACAGTTTGCTCTAGATCAACCTATACTTTTTTTAGGGATCACTTCAAAAATAATGGTAAGGTCCATGAGTATATTTCGGAAGGTGTAGTTCAGGTGGGCATAAGAAGGCAACCTATCCATGGAAAGGAACGAAAAGATTGAATAAAATTCTAGCACGTCCGAATATGATACAAGCATTAAACCTAGTAGAAAGGAATATAGGATGCCAGTACACCCTTATGTCAATACATTCTCGAAAATCTATTAAAAACGAAAAAAGAATTCACGGTAAACCGTAACTAAAACTTATCTGTAAATATCTCCAAACTAGTTTCATAATTAATGGAGTTATCCCAAGTACAGTATAAGGAAGTAAAAAGTAATCAGCAATTCTTCGAACATGGAAACGAAAATTCCTAAGGTTTAGTTTCACGAATTATACAGAAACTAAGGTCTGGATGGTGAAAATAAGCCAGTAGCGAATGAAGAAAATACGCTTGTGAGGGTTCGTTGTAAATCGACTAAGTTGGACAATAAAAAAATAAGAGCTTTTACCCTTATACTATCAACTAAAAAGAGTTTGTCCCTATGTCATATCAACGTCGAACTTTTTCATCTGAATTCAAAACTTAATTAGTAAAACTTTAGACAATGAAAATCCCTGTCGAGAATACGAAATAACATATTGCACTTTAATTTGAAATTAATAAAACCGGTTCGTTCGCAAAAGATAATCGCTCTGAAGAAGGTAAAGAACTAAGCTAGATTACATAAAGAAAGCCAAAGTTTACTGAGGGAAAATATTATTTTTAAGCAATCAACGTTAAAAAAAGATGTGATTAAAAATAAAACACACAAGTATTCAGTACAATTATATATATTTCTGTGTCGAAAGCGAAGCGACAGTTATAATGTGTGATGTCCTAGATATTCCAAAAAGTATGAAGTATGTATTGCTTTTATGGCGATGTTTGTGAAAAGCTATGCTGAAAAATAAAGTTAAAGACATTTCCCAAGAGGTTGTGAGTATTCTCAACCGTAACAATTATGATATGCGTAAAATCCAAACATAACTAAGTAAATTACTAGAGCCAAAGTACTTATCACGTCGTCGAATTGGCCGTTTTAGTTTTCGTACTTATTGAAAGCTATGCAATGTTTATAAAGTTCAACCTCACCAACCTGCAAAGTCTGCACAAAGTGAGGTTAAATTTTTTGTCACAAGTTACTTAGTACTGATTTTAAAATAGTATTACATGTCTATAAATGTAGTATATATAGACCTTGTAAGTTTGGGTCCATTTCCAATAGGTTATTTACGTAAATTATACTTTGGAAAAATTTCAATTAAATCTAATTAGTAGAGTCATTTTCATGGAGTGACATTTAAAGTAGGGAATCGTTAGTATCATTCATATTCAAAGAAAAATATCCCAGATATTTTAATCGTCGTACAATCGGTATCAACGGGTAGTACCTCTAAATGACGAACTTGGATATGTTCTCCATCAATCGCATAATAGGGAAGGGTACTTACACTATATTTTAAAACATGTTCAATAGAGACAGTTTCTTGATAACAGAGTGAAATGGAGGTATCTTTGTTACTCGATGAATAAATATATTGTGTATGGATTGGTTCAATGAATACATTCAGTAAGAAAGGTATACAACCTTTTATTTTTAATGCATATAAATCAACTTCCACAAGGCCACAATTTTCTACTTCAATGGATTTTTTACAAGTTTCTTTTGTCATGGATAAATAGCTTACATCATACACCAATTTAGGTTCTTGTTTTCTTAATTGAAAGCCCTTTGGGATATTCATGAAAACTGAAAAAGGTAATCGATAATTTTTATGGTTTGGATCTATAAAACTATTTACTGTTGATTTCATGTCGGTTAGGGTAGGAATAAAATTAGATTCATATTGGTTGTTTTTACTCATTGAATTGAACGCCTCCTGATATAAAAGAATCTTATGATCATAAAATAATTCACACATTTAGGTTCCAATACATTTTATGTATCAAAATTTTATATATGTTTTTTTGTTACCTTCTAAATTTTTGTAAATGCGTGTTTCCTTTTCTTATAGAAGGACTATTTATGTTTTTTTAAATTTACACGATTAATAACTGGAAAAACAATACGGGCGATATCAACAGGTTGAAAAGAATACTCTAAATATAAATAAATATTGGGAGTAAAACAAACACCACTAAACGGGAAAGAATTATGAATTATCAGTGACTTTCCAGCTAATTATACGATTAATCGTAGTGAACAAACAATTTTATTTTATGGTTGTTTTTTTGAACTATTTTTGGCAATATGAACGAGCTGGTTTCATTTATTACATCCTTGATATTCAACAATTTTTTGTACAACCTGAGGGACATGAAATGAAACAACGCATAGATTACGTTTGAGTGTATTGTCTTCTTTTTATACTTTTTGTTTATACGAAGAGTATCTTGTTCACCTATCAAAAGTAGGTTTCAACGTCTTCCTCAACCTATTCCTTATTATTTGCAGAAAGGGGGTATCATTAAAGCACGGCAACACTCGGATAAATCTTATTTGAGAAATCAAGCAATTCTTGAATTTCTGCTGACTTTTGGATGTAGAGTTGCAGAAGTGAACCAGAACCTTTATGATGTGGATCATAAAATCGTGAGCCCACTTAATTAGAAAAGGGAGAAAGATTGGTGTAGTGCATTTTTCAGACAAGTATGCTGTTCTCCTTGAACGTTACTTTTCATCCCAACGAATGACGAGTAAGGCACTTTTTGTAGATTCAAAAGGGAAGCGGATAGGTATTCGGTGCATACCAATTATAGTCAATCAAATTGGAAAAGATGCTGGACTTTATACGAGATTACATCCTCAGTAATAATGAAGAACAAGGAATAATAACATCCAATAAACGTATAATTTGTTAATGATTATAGTTATAGCTTGGCTGTAAGTATTATGGATCTTTTCAAAAGCAGTTGGACCAATACTTGCCTCCTGTGACAACCATTTGATGAAATTAAAACAAAAGATATAGAAACTAACTAATTTATTTGGGTGTTGTAAAGTTATTTAGACGGATGGCTTTAAATATTACATTACGGCTTACAATAGTAGCACATTTAGCAATCAAGGGATGAAATAGGAAAGTATTCTTGGATAATAGCACATGACAGTCCTGCTGTCCGTACTCCATTATGATCAACATAATTATTATGTGCTATAACTCCATCCAATTAAAACTTTTAATCATATAAATTCCTCCTATTTAGTGTAACTATTCCTAATTTGATATACTTTATATATTAAAATTTTAATTTATTTACAGATTGCACTTTATATCTATTTTTAAAAAGGGATAATATATTTCGACAATGCACTCTTTAAACACGATTCACATACGATTATATTTTATTTGCGCACAAACCAGAATAAACCCCAAAATAAAAATAACAGGCGAGTTACAAAATAGGATTACTTTATCTGAGATTCATTTGGCTACAAAGCTATAATTGCCTATGATTATTGTATAACAACATAAAGAATGACATAGAATAGGATATATATTTTTTAAAAGGGGAGGAGTTTTATATGTTAAGACCTAAGTTTCTTAATTTACTTGAAGGTGCTTGGATTAGGGTATATTCTGCAGGGAAATTGGAAGGAAAGGGTTGTTACTTATCTACTTATGAAGATAAAGACCACTCATTTTTATGTTGGAAGAACGAGTTAGGAAATCCAACATACACCAGTTTGACTTCAATTAGTGTAGAGATAATAAATAATAATAACAACTTTGAACATAACCATAACAACAACCTCAAACATAACCATAACAACAACCTCAAACATAACCATAACAACAACCTCAAACATAACCATAATAACAACTTCGAACATAACCATAATAACAACTTTGAACATAACCATAGTAACAACTTTGAACATAACCATAATAACAACTTTGAACATAACCATAATAACAACTTCGAACATAACCATAATAACAACTTTGAACATAACCATAATAACAACTTTGAACATAACCATAATAACAACTTTGAACATAACCATAATAACAATTTTGAACATAACCATAATAACAATTTTGAACATAACCATAATAACAATTTTGAACATAACCATAATAACAAACTATAGTGGAATCTCTTGTTAATTTACCAAAACCCATTATGCCTTTCTGTAAATCAATAAGAAAATAGTTACTATCAACGTAATTTGCTGGTGAAAACTGCTAACACAATAGCTGAGCCATGAATTATTCTGTTATATTCCCCATTAGGTAGACCGGTTAAAAAATATACCTGCCTATCAATGGGGAGTGATATTATCCCCTTTAGGTAGACAATGTTAAAAAAACTACAGTACGCTGTAGATAACATTATACGTAAAGGGGATTTTTCGATGTTGAGAAATAATAATACATATTCAAATGAGTTGAAATTAGAAGTAGTACAGGCTTATTTGGCGGGAGAAGAAAGTATGCAAAAGATTGCGGAAAAATACGAGATTCGTAATGTTTCACAAGTGAAGGTATGGGTGAGAAAATTTAAAGAAGTAGAGTCGATTGACACGTTTAACCGTCTTCCCTCTGCTGGATCGGGGGGAAAGGCATAAAAAATCCGTTAAAAGGCAAACGGATTCACTTCAAAGATATAGAAGAAGAACGTGACTACTTCAAGGCGCAGGTAGAATATTTAAAAAAGCAGTATCCAAATCTGTAAATGGAGGAATGCCTACTTATCCAGATCGTTATCAAATCACTGATGAAATGAAGAACCGTTATCCGATTACATGGCTGGCTGAGATGGCGAAAATCCAACGTTCCGGCTATTATAAGTGGTTAAAAAATGGCAAGGTATCGTTGCGGAAACAGGATGATATCCTTTTAAAAGAACACATTTTAACCATTCATCAAACAAATAAAATGTATGGTTATCCACGCGTAAAAATCGCTTTGCGTGATAAAGGATTGAAGGTAAACCACAAAAAGTGTATCGATTGATGTGCGAATTAGGCATCCAATCCATTATCCGTAAGAAACGTCGCGTGTGGAAAAATCGAGTATCACGAACATTTGAGAATGTGTTAGAGCGCCAATTTAAAGACCGTGCAGAGAATGAAGTATTCGTCACAGATATTAAGTATTTACCGACAAAAACAGGCTTTCTATATCTGTCTGCCATTCAAGATTTATACAACAATGAAATTGTGGCTTGGCAAGTAGGCAACCGGAATGATTTACAGCTCGTGATGGACACATTAAGCGAGTTAACGACAAAAAGAAATGTGTATCGAAGAATCATCCACTCGGATCAAGGCTTTCAATACACATCTCTTAAATATCACCAAACAGTTGAACAGCTCGGCATGATTGGCAGCCATTCCCACAAAGGGAACTGCCATGATAACGCCTGCATTGAATCTTTCTTCTCGCACTTTAAAAGCGAATGTTTGTATCTTCTACAAGATCATTCAGAAGAGGAAATGATCCAAGCAGTTGAGCAGTATATCTACTTTTATAACTATAAACGCTTTCAAAAACGATTCAACCATCTGACACCTATAGGATATCGATATCAGATGGCTGCTTAGTCTTTTTAAAACTGTCTACTTGACAGGGGTAAGTCCAGAGTTATTTCATGTCTAAAAAAACATTTACTTTCCATACAACAAATTCACACTTCTAGAATAGTGTGCTCTTTATGAATTGCAAGGTGCAGAAGCCTTAATATGTTTTACTAAAAATAAAGTGTAATCAGAAGAATAGAAGAAAAATGCTGTGACAGGTTATCAATTAGGAACTCACTTGTTGAAGTCGTCGCTAAATATGGTTGTGATTTATCATTGCTCAAATCATGGGTTGAAGATTATACTAGTCATAGATAGATCATTAGAATATTATGATAAACGCATAAATTACTCTGAAAACAACTGTAGAAGAACTTATAGAAATCGTCAACGTATCCCGTGCAGCTTACTACAAATAGTGGAGAAATAACATCTTTCTGATATTTATAAATAGACATATACGGCTATCGTCTAGTCCATCCATGAAAAAAGAAACACATAAACAACCAAAACAAACACCGTAGAAGGCTCACAAGAAGTGCTTCAAGTTGTACCAATCAGCTTGAAATGGAAAACGAGTATTTAAAAAAGTTGAAGGCCTTTTTTTAAGTCAAGGAAACATCATCATAGAATACAAAGTAAGGGTCATCTATGAATTAAGGCATAAATACTCGGTGAAGAAACTAAAGCGTCCAGATCCAAATACCTAATTAAAGGCGGCCGAAATTCAATCCATCCACAACGAACATAAAGGCCGTTACGGAAACCTTCGTATTTGTGATGAACTCGCAAATCGTAGACTAAGAGTGAATCATTAGAAGATACAACATATCATGAAAACACTTCATTTAAAGTGCGTAGTCAGAATGAAATAGTATAAATCATATAAAGAGACAGTCGGTAAAATCGCACCGAATATTTTAGCGCAGTTTTACAACTGAAGCCCCTATTGAAAAGTGGGTAACAGATATTTCAGAGTTAAAAATGTTTGGTGAAATATTCTATTTATCCCCTGTTTTAGTCAACGGAGAAATTATTACTTATAGAATTGGTCATCGACCAACGTATTCACTTGGTTCAGAACTGTTGGAGAAAGCATTAGCGAAGTTACCAGAGGAACGCCTAATACTGATGCATTCTATTCAAGGCCAGAATTATCAAATGGAGTCCGAATCTACCTCCACATCGGTAAAGCGCACGCCAGCCCTTGAGCGTTGTCTTATTTACGGAAAACATCGTCCACCTATAAGTTAAACTATAATTAAGTTTTTTTACACTCTCTAGTGAAAAGGAAACGCTTAATAAGGAGGTGGTGGCCTCCCTACTTTTTAGCTCCTTCATCCATTATGAAAACATTTATATTCATTTTTTCAATAGAATTTACAGTAATGGTATTTAATTTATCGACAGTCCATGATTGGGGTCTGAAACGATAAGACTTTTCTGAAAGATTGAAAATATCGGAGTCTATTTCCACACCTTTCATAAATGTACTTTGAAACTGTGCTGAAATAATTTTTTTGACATCCTTTTCAATAGTTTTTATTCCGATGTTTTTGGGATTTTCTCTAATTGAAGCTTTTACATCTAAATTTAAAATGTATTTAGGAATGGTGTCACCGACAATTTCTATATCATAATCTATATTATCAATAAACAACGAAACTGATTTTTCCTTTATTGATAATTTCATGTTATCAAAATCCTTATTAAACCAATCTAGCCCTGAAAGTTCTTCTTCCTTTATCCAACCATTGAATTTTTGACGTGAAAGAAAATAAGCACCACTTATTTTTAATATAGTTTTAGATTTATTTTCCTCCATCCAATAATCTTCACTAATTTTTATTGTAGGAACCATTATTGATCCAACTGGTTCATAATATCTTTTGATCATGTCTTGTATAGTACTGGTTGATATGAAAGAATTAAAGAATAATTGTTCATTTGGATCATAAGGAAATGTTAATGTAGGTGGCTGATAAAAGAGACCATGTACATTCATTATCTCTTTAATATTATCTTCATATCCATAAGCTAACGTATTGTAACGTAGATAATAATCCCTACTAAAAAAATCAAAAAATTCATCCAGATGACCATCCAATATATTTTTGGAAATAAAGATAGTTTTTATATGTCCATAATACAAAGGGTTAACGGAATTCTTTTCTATATCATCGATTGCACCCTGAATGGTTTCACCTTCTCCATGTCCAACTACTATAGGGGAAGGCTCAGTTCCAGGATCTGAGCCCGCAACATTGATAAATCCGTAAGCTTGAAAATATAAATGATACACATCATTAGAATAATCAATACCAAGAGCGGTAATATAAACTTCACTTTGTATTTCCTTCGTACCTAAACAGCCGCCTAGCATAAATAATAAAGGAAAAATTAATGTTATTTTGAATGTGGACGTATAGTAATGGGACATTTATAATCTCCATTCTGCTGAAACAGTCAGTCTTTTATTTTCATTCTAAAGGGCATTTTTAAAAAACCTTTAATAAGATTGGGTATACTAACTTTATAAAATGTAGAAAGGTAAGGATGCCCGAAACTTTCTAATGACGAGATATATGTTAAGAAAAATAAGACACTTAAAACAAAGCCATACATTCCAAAAAATGCGGAAATTATTAATGTTGCAACTCTTATTAAAAATACATTTCCTAGTACATTTTGATTAATTAATGTGTAGCTAGATATAACGGTAAGTGCTCCAATTACTAATGTTGATGGTGATGTAAATCCCGCTCTTATAGCAGCATCCCCAACTATTAAGCCTCCTAAAACTGCAACAGTTTGACCTACAGCTTTAGGTAAGCGTATTCCCGCTTCTCTAAAGAGGTCAAAAAAAATGAGCATAATAAGAATTTCGAACGAAGAGGAAACAGGGAGTCCAATTTTAGATGCAGATATTGATACTAGTAAGGGAAAGGGTAGCTGGTTAAGTTGATGGACAGTTAATGCAATCCAAAACCCAGGTAAAAATATACTTGTTAATAAAGAGGTAATCCTTAAAATTCGTGAAAAACTCACAAATAAAAAATTCGTTTGATCATCTTCAGCTGCTTTCAAAATAAGTAATAAATTTACAGGTCCAATTAAACAGCTTGGACTTCCATCTACCAATATGACAAAACGGCCTTTATTGAGGGAACTTACTACAAAATCGGGCCTTCCTGAATAATCAAGGAGGGGAAAGAGTGTCAGCTTATCATAAAGTAATTCTTCAATATGGTAACTACTTGCAATATTATCTACTTTTATTTTATTAAGTTTGTTTTGTACATTCTTTAAAGTGTTTTGATCAATATAGTTCTCAATATAGAGCAATGAAACTTTTGTTTTACTGGTGTCGCCAATTGTAAAATCGTCACTTGATAAATTTTTACTTTTTAATCTCATTCTTATTAAAGAAAAATTTGTATCTATATTTTCAACAAACCCGTCTCTAGGCCCTCTTAATGAGACTTCCATATTTGATTCTTCAATGGATCGTTCAGGTAGTTTAGCTAAATTGGTTGAATATAAGCTATTCGATGGAACATGATAAAAATATAAAAAACCCGAGAAAATTTTTCTATTTATTTCATCTGTCTTCATTCTGTACTCTTTGATCTCCTGTACTTCTAAATAGCGATTTATAATTTCCACATCATATAAATTTCCTTGTTCAGCCAGAAATCTAATATTTGGTAATAATGAATTTAAAAAAAGTACACTATCAATTAAACTATGGCAATAGATAAATATAACTTCATGTTTTTCGTTATTAAACATATAGAATTTACTACTTACCGTTATATCTGATTGGTGGTCAAATTCTTTATAAAAAAAATCCTTATTTTCAGTCAAGATGATGAACTCCCTTTTGCTTTTTTTCTAATACGTAGAAAACAGTCATAAAAAAGAATAAAAATAAAAAAATAGAAAGAAGATAAGTGCTTTTTATAAATGACAAAAAATCAGAAACAGACCAAGGAATTAATAATCCTATTGTTAAGCTTAGATAACCAATAATTAATATAAATTTTCGATTTTTAAAGAAGGATGACACAATATACATAAATAAACATATACGAATAAAAGCCATTGATAATATTTGGAGAACAGATAAAGAATCTAATCTTGTAAAGTACTTACCAAATGACAAAACTCTCCATTGCTCGTTTATAGGAAAGAGCATTTTTTTAGTGAGATAAATGCCAAATTCAGATACAGTAGTCACAATAGCGATAAAAACTAATAAGACAAACATTATAGAGAAAACGAGTATTCCTGTCCTTTTCATTTGCTCTTTTACATAACTATTTAAAACGATTAAAATAAAGCCCATTTCTAAAATACCAATACATATGTATAATATTCCCCATAAAATGGACGGAGTATTACTTGTATTTACTGGTAATAATAGTTCGTATTCATTGTTCATTGAGTTCCCTAAATTGAGGAGTACAAATAAAAAAATATATAGTGAACAAATAATCAATGACAGGATAGCAATAGTTTTGATCCCTTTTAGGGAACCATAAAAGCATAATAATATAAATAAAAGTACTGTAATAAAATATGGATAATCAGAGTTAAAACTTTCTTCTGCCCAAATAATTGTAAATTTGAGTGAGACGAACGTTGATGAAATTAAATACATGATATATGAAGTAATGATAAATAAATAAAGTGGTCTATTATCTTGTGAAAATTGTTGTTCAAAAAACGAGGTATTATTTAATTTATGGGTAATTCTAGAAATAAGGAATGCTAAAATTAATATTGGTATTAAACTTGCCAAAGCACTTACCCATGCTTCACGTTCGACGATTGTGAAAATGGTAGGAATTAAAACGAAATGTGCTAAAAAACTAACAGATAGAAATAACAAACAATATACATGTATTGGCTGTAAAACTTTTTTCATTTTACACCTCCCTAACAAGAATGCCCATTAAGTTTTTTGTATATACACTTAATCGGGTGAAAAGTCTGAAAACATTCTTGAAAGATGGACGTATTGAAATAGATAAAAAGCTATTGGAATACCATCCGTCACAATATCATAGGGAGAAAAAATAGCTTATCTCTGTCAGCGAAGAAGGTGCAATTACAAACTCCATCTATACGTGTGGAAATTAGAATAGCCGTATATCTGTAAAAAAACTATGATAAATGGGTACTCGTTATCCCTACCGAGAATATGCACTATTTTTTATAATTTAGGCTTACGATTTAACAAAAATACAATTTGTTTAATAATGGAATGTTTTAGATAACTCGTTGATTAACGTTTGGGAATCAGCACTCATTAAGTATGGTGGGTTGCCCCTATGACGAAGACAACATTTAAAGAAAATAAAACCTATTTTAAAATGTCTTACTCTCCACCCCTTGAATAGATAGCTATTGAACGTAATCTAGAAAAAAATACAGATGATATTTTTAATGACCGGCTAGAACCAAGTATACTTTTAGGGGAGTATAGACTAAATAATAGAATTATTGTTTCAGATATGTATCGTTCTTTCCTCTATACAGATGAAATAACCCATAAGCAAATAGAAAAAGAGGTGCTGTATGCTTTTGAAGAAAATGAAAAGAACCTTCAGCTACTAAAAGATACCTATTTGAAACCTGATGAAAATAAACTATTAAACGAATTAATTCTGGAATATCCGAACTTTAAAGAGAGTATGAACAAAGTTTTTCAACTAAGTCTTGCCAATAAGAATGAGGATGCGATAAGTCTCTTTAATGTAAGTGTCAAACCTTTATATGAAGAAATTATGGAAAAAGGTTTACATTTAACAGAAATGAATAAAAAATACGCTAGCGCCTTGAATTCTGAAAGTAAAGCCTTAGCAAATAAAAGTATCAAGTTTTCTCTAATTACTTCAATTGTATTAGGAATTTTGTTCGTAGCTATTTGTTTAATAGGTGTGCAAAAATATTTAATTTCTCCAATAAAAAAATTGAAATTTGCTGTTCAAAAAGCGGAAGGTGGAGTATTAGATTTTAATGTAAACTATAATTCAAATGATGAAATAGGAGTATTAACGTCTTCATTTAGTCAAATGGTTGCGCAATTACAAAATCTAATTGGTCAAGTAAAACAATCATCTGAACAGTTGGCAGCATTTTCAATTAAGCTTTCGGCAAGTGCGGAACAAACAAGTGGGGCAAGTGATCATATTGCGTCTGTTACGTTAGATGTGGCCAGTGGCTCAGACGAACAAGTTAGAACGGTTACAGAAACATCGAATGTTGTAAATAATATGGTACAAAATGTCCAAACAATATCTAGAAATTCTAAGAATGTGAAAGAAGCTGCTACACAAGCAAAACAACTTTCTGTTGATGGGAATAATATTATTAAAAATGCAGTTCTACAAATGAACTCGATAGAAACATCTATTGGTGGTCTGAATAATATTATTGGTGGTTTAGGTGAGCGTTCAGCGGAAATTGGGGAGATAGTAGAGGTTATTACAAGTATTGCTACCCAAACAAATCTACTGGCATTAAATGCTGCGATAGAAGCTGCACGAGCAGGCGAACAAGGAAAAGGTTTTGCTGTCGTTTCTGAAGAAGTGCGAAAATTGGCAGAAGAATCATCAACATCTGCGCTGAGAATTTCTGATCTTATAGTTAGAATTCAAGAAGAAACGAATAAAGCGGTGGACTTCATGCAGTTTACTACGAATGAGGTGAAAACGGGTATTAATAATGTGAATGGCGCAGGCGAATCATTTGAGAAAATTCAACAATCTGTTAAAGAGGTATCCCTTCAAATTAATGAAGTGTCTAGTTCCGTAGAGCAGATGGTTGGAGGTGCAGATCAATTGTCCAAAACTATGGAACAAATTATAGAAATCTCCTTAAGTACTGCAGAAGGGACACAGAATATTTCAGCAGCAACGGAAGAACAATTAGCCTCGATGCAAGAAATTGCTGCATCTACTATTACACTATCTAAGATGGCGGAAGACTTACATGAACAAACAAGTGTTTTCAAAGTTTAAAGTAAATCAAAAATAATATTTTTTTGAGAAAGTTCAGTAAGAAAGGATAATTTGTAAAGAAAAGATATATGTTTAACCGAAGAAAGAATGCTTGAAAATATTTAATTTCAATACTCACCTACTGATGATCTTTTGGGAAGAAAACAATGAATACACCTATTTAAGGTGAGTACGATGATTAAATGCTTTTATAGTAGTTTTTTATTTTGCCTTTATTCTTTTTTGAATTAAATAGGCTACACTTCGTTGGACAGTTTTTATAGAGTATTAGATTCAATTACTAAGCTCTTCAACGAAGAAGAGCTTTATATGGAGCAAGGGGCATGATAGCCTTGTTTGGCTAATCCAGCCCTATTTAGCTGAATTCTTGGCGCAACGAATCATGCCCATAGAGGCTCAACCTGTCCGTCCCTTATGCTTTAACGGAACCCTTAAAAAAGTTGTCCAAAAGTGTTACCATTCCAAATTGTAATATTGAAAATAGTCTTTAAATTCTTGTTCAAAAGGTAACATAGATTTTAATTCTTATAGAAAAAGAAGTTTAACTTTTTAATAAGATATAGCTAGTTTGTCTGATTTAAAATACCTCTTTGAAGAAATATTCACTATCATTAATAAAATTATTTTCTTAGCATACTATACATTAACCTAATATCTATTGATGTAATCATGGATAGTACTAACAAACGAGACAATATAGAACACTTGAAGGTACTTTATATACAAGATATGTCTCTAAAAGAAAAAGTTACAATAATGTAATAATCAATAGAATGTTTTTGAATTATGGAATCCCAATTACTTTTCTCAAGCTTCTCGATGCTGTTCGATAATGTTTAGGAGGAAAACAATTTGAAAAAAATGGCTTTGTTATTAGTAATGGTCACAAGTATTCTTTTTTCTACGACAGATGTATTTGCCTCAAATCCAGTTGAACTCCATGGATTGAAGCCACCAGGTGAAAGTTTTATACCTGGTGAGTGGTTTCTTGGAGATACTCCACCTAAAGCTGATCCGAATAAACCACCTATTGTTTTTGTTCAAGGGAAAAACGGAAATTCTACAAATTGGTATGGTCATACGGAATATCACGGTCTTAATGACATGTATACAAAAGCTTATGAAGCTGGGTATCAAACTGTATTTGTTCAATTGTATGATTCAGCAGGTAAAGGTTCTTATAGTCAATACGATAACGGAAAATTATTAGCCTCTATGTTAAAAGAAATCAGTCAACATTTTCACGGAAAAAAATTAAATATAGTTGCATATAGCAAGGGTGGACCCGATACTCAAGCAGCATTAGTACTTAATAATGCTCATCCGTACGTTGGTAGGGTGTTTACTTTAGGATCCCCTCATTATGGATCAGAGTTAGCTGACCTTGCATATAGTTGGTGGGCAGGTTGGCTAGCTGATTTACTAGGTGAAAAAGATGATGGAACATATTCACTTCAAGTTGGAGAAATGGAACACTTTCGCTCACTAATAGACAATCACCCAAACGTAAGCAAGAACAACTATTATACAATTGCCGGTACTAATACAGGACCATTTCTATCTGCACTCTGGATGGGTGGTCTATATCTTTCCGACCCAAATGATGGATTAGTCAAAGAGGCAAGTACTAAATTATTTTACGGAACACATCTATTTACCGATACCTCACTTGACCATGACAATATTCGAATGGGATCTTCGGTATTTTCTAGATTGGAATATTACCTACAATCTTCTTCTACTGATCTTTTCATTATGAACAAAGAATACTTTTCACAATCTGAAATGTTTCAAGAGTTAGATGTTTCTCATTATTTTTATGGAGGAAATTTACAGTCATCAAATGATGTTACACATTCTTTTTATGTAGATACCGCACTCGATAATGTTACATTGTGGACAGGATTAACTACTGACAAGATAGAGTTGGTATCTCCTTCAGGAAAAGAATACACAAACGAGACAATCCAATCTTATGAGGATGCCTCTTTCTTTAATGGCGTGGCACCTCATACATTTACTGATGTTATCTCTGAAAAGGGGGAATGGAAGATAAATATAAGCACGCAGGCAAGTGATAATGCGTATCTACTAGCTGTTCAACATGGCGGTCCATCTTTGATTAAGGTGAGTATTCCAACAGCAGCATTAGACACGGATAATATTATTACAATACAAGGTAATCAAAAATTACGAAATCTTGCTTTCGATGTAGAAGTATTAGATCCAACAGGCAAAGATCTTGCCTCCTTTCTACAAATAGAAAAGGTTGATCAACAAAAATTTTCTGTAATTTCTCCAGAAAACAAAAAGTCTGGTGTATATAATATAACTTTAAATATTTCTGGTGAAACCTTACAAGGCGAGCCATATAAGAGAACGATCGTTCGTTCTAAGTATTTAAAATAGACATACTGATAATTAGAAACCGAACATGTAAACTTATATCTTAGTGACGGATGAATTTGGTATTAATAACTAAATATACATTAATAGGGTAATAAGTTACCTGATTTAAATAGAAAATTTGAAAATACCATGTTTGCACTCTGCATGGTATTTTTACTGTTAGTAAAAATACTTTACCACGAAGATATTTATGTATTAAAAAACTAGTACTGTATTAAAATAATGTCTCATTCGAATTAATCAAGACTGTCTGTAATTAACGAAAGAAACTCGTTGTCCTAACAATTACCCTTACGGGAAATATTCTGCGTATACCCATGTTTTATTATTGCTCGTACCTGATAAATCGGCGTCCTTATTTTCTAATCGAATCTATCGGTGAGCTGCTGGTGTACGCCGCCTCTATATGCTCAACAACTGTTTATTCTGATGAACTTACTAAATTTTGTGATTGAGAAGGTACTTCTATGACCATATCGACCTTTCCTAAAAGTATATTTCTTTTCCAATGCGTTTAATTTTCTTTCTTGCGGATTACTCACTCTCGTTCCAATAAAATAAGCAAGACATATAGGGATACATTAACCGATATTATTCAATTGAAGATGCTTTTTTTGTTTTGTCTAACCTGAAGGAGGGGTCAGTTCAAATTCTAAAGCAACATCATATAAAGGGGTTTCTAGTGCTAAAAAAACTTTACTACATAAAAATTACAACTCCATATGTAAGTATCGTTGAACTGCTTGAATATGTTGTTCAACATTTAATATTACCAAAAGTAAAAAAAATACAATTTTGTTAAATTATAACCAAAATTGACAATATTTTACGTCCGTTGTATACTACCGGAATGAGTCTATTTATTAGTAAAATGGGAATATAGGTAACGTAAATGCAGAAGCAAAATGAGTTGATGATTTTCGGTAAACATATTCTCATTCACGTGGTTTTTTAGTTGCAAAGTTCTATGATTTTGTGAGTCATTTAAATGCATTAAATTAAAAATACTTTTCGTTATAAATAAGGAGGTTCTGTATGAAAGAAAGTATCAAAGAAGAAAATACATGTTTGAAAACCGAAGTTCTATATGATCTAACAGAAAACCAGAAAGTATTATGGCTGGCACGTCAAGTGGACATAGAAGCTGGCATTTATAATGAACCCGTTTCTATACAATTAAAAGGTAACTTAAATCTTATAAGACTCCAAAAGGCATTGGAATATATTGTAGTGAAGCACGTAGCTTTACAAATGAACATTGTACCTACAATTGACGGTCTGAAGCAAATAAGGAAAGAAAAAGTTCTTGTTGACTTGGATTTTTATGATTGGTCTTCCTATCCTAGCAGCATACGAAAACAAAAGTTGGACGACTCTTTAATATCAAATCTTCACACAAGATTTGATCTAACATCAGATAATTTGTTTCGTTTTCAACTGTATCAATTGGGACCAAATGAATATCTTCTTTATATATTGTTTCATCATATTATTTTTGATGGTTGGAGTTTAGGACTATTCCTACGTGACTTAGAACTGGGTTATTCATTAGATACAACCGTTGAAACAGAAAAAAATACGCATGAAATGTGGATGTATGAAAATATTTTACATAAACAGCTAAATTATATTGGAACAGTGAAGTATTTAGAATCTGGGGAATATTGGCGCACAAAGTTAGAAGGCACCTTATCGAGGAGTGCATTTCCAACAAGTAAAGTAAAATCACTTATAAAAACATATCAAGGTGGAGCTTTACGATATCCAATAAGACCAGCTTTATCCAACCTTATAGAACAATTTTCAAAGGTAAATCAAGTTAGCTCATATCGTGTATGGCTAAGTATTTATATTGTTTTATTAAATCAAATGACAAATCAGACAGACTTGTTAATTGGAATGCCAATTAACACGCGA
>NZ_JBNFXM010000016.1:0-102808 GCF_049943995.1 Lysinibacillus sp. VIII_CA | reverse complement strand
TGCGGTGAAAGCTGCACGTTGGGTGTGGAGCAGGGGAAAAGATGGAGATAACTTCAAAGTTTTACCTATTGCTATAAACTTACTAATTACTTTAAGGTTAAGTGGATAATGCAAAGTATGTTTTGGATAAATAAACACTTCTATTGGATAATGAAAGGGGATAATAATATGGCGTACAAGTATGAAAATGTAGAATCAGTTGAAGTAAAAGAGTGTTTTGAAGTGCATACATTTGATGAAAATGGCGAAATTGCTGAAACATTTAAAATAACGAAAGGTACACAAGGAATTGTTGAATCAATGGGTTATCAAACAGGTGACCCAGAATTACATTATGACATTTTGTTCGATACGAAAGAATATGGTGAATTAGATGTATCGTTATACGAAAGCAATTTTGAAAAAAGACTGCACATCTTAAAGATTGCGAATTAAAAAAAAGATTTTACTGCACAATTTGAGAACATGTTACAAATGTGATAGATGTTACAAACGTTACATTCGTTACACATTAGGTGAGATAAAAATAATAATGTAAAATTGGAGGCAGGACGGGCGGAAAGGTTTTCCTCTCTTGGTATTTATAAAATCCTAAATATTAGGGAAAGACAGACCGACGACCGACCCGCGCTGAGCAAACTTGTTCGGAGCATGACATACACGGCCGGCCCATATTTTTTAAGAGATTAGGTATCCTAATTAATATAAAAGGCTAATAAAACTGAAGGAGTGGTTTATATGTGAACTTCGTCCACTTTCCATAGAATTCAGTCAAACTTACTAAAACAAACTTACTTAGCTTCAAAGTGCACGGAAATGCACTATAAATCTAAAACACAATTACGAAATAACGTGGTACGCTCTGCCACGATGTCAAAAGTGAGCACTCGACATTAGGATTACCACAATATTTAAGCTTTCATCTTAGGGTGAAGGCTTTTTCTTTTGCTTTGAAAACTGCATCAAACAGCCAAAACACTACGAGTTGAGAGGGCAGAGTTTGGTGTGGTTTTGAGAGCAAAAAGTTATTACATATATTTCATCTGCTAGGGTATGATTGGGTTACAATAGGAGGTGGTATAGTTTGAGTAAGGAAAACGTAGATGATTTAGGTAATTTCATAGAGACAAAAGAATGTGAAATATCAAATGAGTTCTTGAATGCTTATGAGTTATCCAATTTTATTGAAGGTATTATCGAGGCCACTTCACAGGATATATGTGAGGAACCTCTACAATTATTTCTTAGATCAAATAATAAAACGATGTATAAAAGAGGGAAATGTTTTTTAGAGCTTTCTAGCGATAAGAGTGAAGTACGAATATACTTTATTCCACCACAAGCAGTTAAAATGCTAGAGTTTTCAATATTACGCAAAGATGAACAGTGGTTAATTAAGGATGAGAAAAAAGATAAAGAATACTCTCCGTTAACTACAGGAGAAATTGACAATTTAACAATGAGATTTTTGAACTTTGCAAAGTCGTATTAATACGACTTTTTTTATTTTACAAAGCAACTAGCATAATGGGGTGATCACAAAGCAAACAAATGGCAATGGAGGTGGTGGTTATGAGAGATGGCTAATTGGGATGAAATTAAACAGGAGTGGGAAACTACAAAGATTACTTTAGCTAAGCTAGCAGAAAAATATGATGTTCCTTTAGGCACTATTAAGAGCCAAAAGAGCCGTGATACTAAAAACGGCAATCCATGGACTAGGGATGCAACCAAAACTAAGAAGGTTGCAACCATAAAAGAGGATGCATCCAAAGAAAAAGAAGTCGTTGAATCAGAAGAAGTTACTACCTCAGAATTAGAAGGTGATGACGGACTAACTGATAAGCAACGGCTTTTTTGTATGTATTATGTTCGTTCACTGAATGCTACTAGTGCATATAAAAAAGCTTACAAATGCAACTATGAGACAGCTATGGCAAGTGGTAGTAGATTGTTAAGGAATGTTAAGGTAAAAGCCACGATTGCCGAGATGAAACGTGAACGTTTAGAACAAGAGGACTTAGATAAAACGGATGTCCTACAGAAGTACAAAGCAATTGCTTTTGCTGACATTACCGACTTTATAGACTTTACTCAAGTTGAGTCAGAATCGACAGAAACATCAGTTGAATATAATCCAGACGGTTCAAAGAAGTCTGAGAAAACAGAAGTAGTACCATACACGTACACAAAATTCTCGATGCATCATTCAGAAGAGATTGACGGGACACTCATTACCGAATTATCCAAGGGTAAAGACGGCATGTTCAAGGTTAAACTCGCTGATAAAATGGCAGCACTTGCGTTCCTTGCGAAGTATACGGATTTACTTAATGAAAACGAGTTGAAACAACTGCGTGAAGAGAAAGTTAAAGCTGATATTGCAAAGACTCGTTCAGAAACAAAGGGTAATGGCATTGCAACGGCTAGTACGGTGGATCTAAGTAAATTAACAACAGAGGAGTTGAGAGAACTTGCTACAAGAAATAAGCGATGAGCAAATAGATGCGCTAGCCTATGAAGCAAGTAAAGAACTCTCACGCCAGTTTTACCGTGATTATGTAGAGTTTGTCCATAATGGTCATTACGAGCACTACAGGCATACAGAGTTAATTTGTGAAGTACTACAGCGCATTGCAGACGGCGAACAACTATCGATGTTAATTGAAATGCCACCTCGACATGGGAAGTCAATGACTGTTACAGAAACATTCCCTAGCTATTACTTAATGAAAAATCCAGATAAGAGAGTTATTGCGGCTGCCTATTCTGATGGGCTGGCTAAAAAGTTTGGTAGGTTAAATCGTAATAAATTTAATGAGTACGCTAACGTACTATTTAGCATTCAATTATCTGAAGCTAACGCTGCTGTAAAAGATTGGGGTGTTGAAGGTAGGCAGGGTGGCATGATTGCCACAGGTATTGGCGGTTCCATTACCGGTCAAGGTGCCGATTTAATGATTATTGATGATCCTATCAAAAATATGAAGGAAGCAAGCTCTCAGACTATCCGAGATAATATTTGGGATGAATGGGAAGCAACACTATCCACTCGTTTGCATGATGGAGCATCAGTTATTGTCATAATGACACGTTGGCATGAAGATGATTTAATTGGTCGTTTACTAGCGCGAAGCCCTCGAAAATGGATTCGTTTACGTTTACCAGCTATCGCAGAGGATGAAGATGATTTGCTAGGCCGTGTGCCTGGAGAACCACTATGTCGAGAGCTAGGGTTTAATGAGCAATGGGCGGCTGATAAAAAGGCAGAGGTTGGTAGTCGTACATGGAACGCTCTTTATCAACAAAGACCTTCACCAGCAGGAGGTTCTATCTTTAAACGTGAATGGATTCGTTATTATGTGCGTACTCAAGAGCAACATCGAGAGTGGACCTTATCAAATGATGTGGTTATTTTACCTACTCATTTCGATAAGATGGCCCAATCATGGGATTGTACATTTAAAGGTACTGATACCAGTGACTATGTAGCTGGCGGTGTGTGGGGGCGTAAAAAAGCGCAGTATTTCTTATTCGATATTGACCATAGGAGAATGGGCTTTGCGGATACAATGAAAGCCATACGTGCTATGTCCGATAAATGGCCCAATGCACGAAGTAAATATATTGAGGATAAAGCCAACGGCTCAGCTATCATCGAGATGTTAAAAGATGAGATTAGTGGTATTGTTCCGGTTGATCCTGACGGTGGTAAGGAGGCGCGTGCAAATGCGGTGTCTCCTTTGTTTGAGGCTGGAAATGTATATCTACCTCATCCAAATATGTGTCCTTGGGTTGAGGACCTTGTTGAAGAACTTGTACCCTTCCCTAACGCAGCCCATGACGATTTAGTGGATATGACAACACAAGCGCTAAATCAGTTGTATACAAACAATTCTAATCCAATTGAACGCTATAAAAACTTATTAGGAAAGTAGGTGAAACGTTGAAAACAATTGACCAAGCAAAGCAATACAAAGAGGACTTCATGCAAGGTAATGGTAAGGCAAACCAAAAGGATAAGTTGACAAGACAGATTGCTGGTGTTGGCCGTAAATTATCTCATGATGAAATCACAAACTTATACGGTGATAGTCGAATCGTACAAAATATCATCGATATTCCAGCCGAGGATATGACACGTAATTGGTTCACTTTGAAGATGGAAGATGATCAATTAGCTCGTAACATAATGAGTAAGCTTGCTGACTTAAAAGCTAAGAAAGCATTTAAAGAAATGTTCACTTATGACCGTCTCCGTGGAGATGGTTTTATTAGTTTAGGAGTGACACAAGCCTCCAAATTCGAATTAAGCGAAGATTTGAAAATGGATAAATTATATTCAGTGGATTATTTGCATGCTTTCAGCTCTTTAAAGGTAAATGAATTCCTGATAAACGAAGATGTATTTGATATTAAATACGGCCAATTAGAACAATTACGCATTAATCGAGCATCTAGCCACGGGGTGCAAACACAAACAACAGAATCATCTGTACACGTTTCTAGATTGCTCCATAGCCAGACAAGGCGATTCGAAGGGGAAGCACAAGGTCGCTCACTCTTAGAGCCCTTATACGACATTCTGACGGTTTTTGATACGTCTGTTTGGTCAGTTGGTCAAATCCTTCATGATTTCACTTTTAAGGTGTATAAATCAAAAGATATCGATAATTTATCGACTCAAGATAAGCAACAACTATCTATGATTATGGATTTCATGTTCCGTACAGAAGCATTAGCTATGATTGCTGCTGATGAGGACTTAACGAAACAAGGCACATCAGTATCGGGCATTAAGGATTTACTAGATTTTGTTTGGGATTTGTTATCGGGTGCTGCTAGAATGCCTAAAACGGTCATTAAAGGTCAAGAATCAGGTACTATTACTGGAGCTCAATACGATGTGATGAACTATTACTCTCGTATCGTGGCAGACCAAGAGAACGAAATGAAACCACATTTAGAAAAACTTATTCGAATGTTGTTGATGGCTGAAAAAGAGCTTGGTGGACGTATTGATCCTGAATCGTTGGAATGGGAAATACAATTCAATCCGTTATGGAATGTGGATGCAAAAACTGATGCTGAAATTCGTAAGCTAGTTGCTGAAACAGATCAGATTTACTTACTTAATAACATCATAACGGCTGATGAAATCCGAGAGGCACGCTTTGGTCAGTTTGGTTTGTCGAATACGCTAAAATTCAGTGGAGATGAAGCAGACCTAAGACAGTTAGCGAACAACGTATATAAAGGTTGGAGTGGTACGAATGGCTAAAAAAGTACCAATTACTCGTTTTCCTGATGCTGCAAGTGTTAGTTATAGTCGAGCTATAGAAAAGATGATTACAGGGCTTGAGGTAGAAACATTGAAGCTTTTCGAAAAGTACATTGTGCCCCAACTAGAAACAAGACAAGATGCCTATTACGTTGAAGATGGCATACTAGATGGACTCAAGAAAATGTTTCATTCCTTAAAAGATAAGGTGAATAAGATTTTTACGACTACTCAAAGTGAACGTGCGGCATCGTCTTTTGTTAAGAACATCAATCTTTTCAACCGTCATAACCTTGAACAGCAAATGAAGGTGAAGGGTATTAATCTAGTAGCTACAGAACCATGGCTAAAAGATTTTCTGCACACAAAAATTTCAGAAAATGTAGCTTTTATAAAATCTATTCACGAAGACTATTTCGCTAGGGTTGAGAATGCCGTGCGAGATGGCGTGAAACAAGGTCGCACTGTAAGACATATACGCGAGCAACTCGAAGAAGAGGTCGGAATTTCTAAGAATAAGGCACAGTTTATTGCTGTTGATCAAGCAGGCACCATTCTTGGTCAAATGACTGCCCAAAGACATCAACAAATCGGTGTAGAAAAGTTTAAATGGCTTACGTCCCATGATGAGAGAGTAAGAGATTCACATAAGGTGTTAGCCAACGAAGTTTTTTCTTATGATGATCCACCGACTGTAAACGGTCGTGTTGTATTACCTGGTGAGGATTATCGTTGTAGGTGTGTAGCAATACCTGTTTTTGATGATGAGGAGGAGGAGTAAATATGACAGAACGAGAATTGCAAAAAGTACATTGCCAAGTAGTAACAAGCGTTGGTGAATGTAGTGAAATCCTAACAATTGATGGTTCAGTGGATGATGTAATTAAAATACTGGAATCTACTCGCACAGAAAATAAGACAAAAAATAACATTCATATTCATGTTGCGTCAAGTGGAAAAAAAGTTGCAACCATTGATTTCGTTGAAGAATTAAAAAGTAATTTAGAAAGGGGTTTTAAAAACGGCTAAAAACACAGTAACTCAAGAACAAATCGACAATATTATTAATCAATCATCTTTAGAAGTATTTCATCGTGTGCACGAAAAACAATGCATAGTTGTAGCGAAATTGCCGAATGGTTTTACGATCGTGGGCGAATCAGCTTGTGTTGATCCAGCTAATTATGAAGAACAAATCGGTTACGACTTAGCAGTGAAGCATATTAAAAGCCGCCTTTGGGAACTTGAAGGTTATGCGCTACAAGAGAAGTTGCATCGACAGTAGTAAGAAAATGTTTTTTTATTGCTATAGAGAGGGGGTGAAACATTGAAACTACAGCGTTATGACACATCTTATATAAAAGACTATATGGAAACACCAGAAGGGTATTTAACGGTCAATGTACCGATTACTCGTCCTGGTGTTTTTCCATATCAACGGCAAGATGGCACGGTTCAGATGGAAGCTAAGTTACCTGACGAAATCTTTAGCGACCGTACTATCTATTCAGCACGCTCGAAACCTGTAACTGATGAACATCCAAATGAACCTGTCACAATCGACAACCATCAGCAATATTCAAAAGGTATGAGTCATACTGATTCTCGTGTTGAGGATCTAAAGCTGTATGTATCATTAACCATTACTGATAAAGATTTAATTCAAAAGGTTTATGACGGCAAACGTGAGATATCCATTGGCTTTATGTCTGATGTAGTTGCAGAAAGTGGAACATATAACGGAGATCAGTATGAATATGTACAAAGAAATGTTGAAATAAATCATATTGCAATCGTAGAAAAAGGTCGTGCAGGGCCTGAAGTTGCTATACGTTCTGATTCAGACGCATGGCAAATTGATGAAAAAGAAGGAGGAAACACTAAGATGGCAAAAATTAAAATTGAAGGTACAGAGTATGAGGTAGACCCAGCGGTAAAAGCTTATATCGATGCATTAAAAGCGAAAGAAGAAACTGCGAAGGTGAAAGGCGATAGTGCTGATGCTTTGCAAGGACGTCTTGATGCATTAGAAGTAACAATACAGACGAAAGATCAAGAGATTGCTACTTTAAAAGAAAAATCTCTATCTGCTGATGAGTTAGATAAGAAAGTAGAAGAAAGAGTAGCTTTAATTAGTGCGTCACAGCCAATTCTAGGTGACTCGTTTGATTTTACAGGTAAATCAGAGCGAGAGATTAAAGAAGCTGTTATATCGACTGCAAAAGCAGAATTTAAAGGTGATGGTAAGTCAGACGACTATATCAACGCCTTTTTTGATGCAACTGTTGAGCAAGTACAATCAAATGGCTTCTCAAGCACAGGCACTAATAGTGCTTACACTGGTGATGCTAGTGGAAACAAAGATTTAGAAGAACTAAAAAATAAACGCTTGAACATGCGTTCATAGGAGGAATTTACATGCCTATTACTAATTATCCTGATTATATGCAGCCAGCAGGGAAAGCCGGTCAGTTATCAAGTTACCAAGACTATACAGCAGACACTTACGCAGTAGAAGCAAAAGTACCTTTTGGTGCAGCAGTACAACTTAATGCCACAGGCACCGCGATTAAACCAATTGCTACAGGTGGTACCGTAATTGGTATCGCATTAGCACAAAATATCCATGATTGGGTAGAAAAGAAAGACGATCAAAACTATCCAGTAGGCGAACCAGCAGCGATTGTAAAACGTGGACGTATCTTTGTTATGGCTGGCGGTGACGTAATTAATGGACAAGCAGTTAAAGTGGACCCTGTTACTCAAAAATTCACTGTTGATGGAGATATTGCTATCAATGGAGCTGTGTTCAAAGCCAATGCTACTGCAAATCAATTAGTCGAAATCGAAATTAACTTACCTTAAGGGGGAAACTTTACATGACAATTCAATCATATCGCGGAGATGCTTTAATCCGCCCACAAGACTTAAACGCAATTGATAAGCGTGTGTATGAACCACACGCATCAGAATTAAAGGCACGTTCGATTTTTAATGTAAAAACTGATATTCCGGCAGGGGCAAAAACATATAGCTATGATGTTTTAACACGTTCAGGGGCTGCTAAAATTCTAGCTCCTGGTGCAACTGATGTACCTTTAGTAGATGCTGATTTAACAGAAGAAACAGTTAAAATTTATTCAATTGCTGCTGCTTTTAATATCGGTGTACAGGAAGTGCGTGAGGCACAAATGGCAGGGCGTCCAATCGATGTTACAAAAGCAGATACAGTACGCAAGGCGATTGCTGAAAAAGAGAATCAAGTCACTTTTTCTGGTGATAAAACACACCGCATTAAAGGATTAACAGATGCAGTGGGTATTCAAGTATATGCAACTCCACAAAATGAGGCAGGTACTTCTACCAAATGGAAGGACAAGACAGGTAAAGAAATCGTTGCAGACATTCGTAAAGCTAAAAACATGGTAAATAAATTAAATGGACATGAAGCTGATACGTTGTTGTTAACGCCAGACTCAAATGAGGAGTTAGAAAAAACGTTTAATGAATACACTCAACAATCGGTTTTGGAGTACATTAAATCTCAAAACTGGTTTAAACGTATTGAAACAGTAAATGATCTTGCTAAGAAAGGGTTAGCAGGTTCAGAGTGTTTTGTAGTCCTTGATTCATCACCTGATGTTGTGGAACTTGGGATTCCATTGGATATTACACGTCATCCACAAGAGTACGCATTCCCGAATACAAAAGTACCTTTCGAAGAGCGTACAACAGGCTTAATCATTCGTTATCCAATGGCTATTTGCCGTGCGGATGGAATTTAAGGGGGATACTTGATGTTAGTACAAAACAAAGGAAATCACGCATATACAGCCAATGGATTAACACTTAATCCGGGTACAAATAAAGTGGATGAAAAAGAGTTTGAACAATTTCTAACTCATCCACTGATGAAACATCTTAATGACAAAGGTGAATTTACCTATGACAGTGATAAAGCTAGGCCATCAGCAAAGGAGACCATCGCAATGATTGAAGATGCGTTTGACATTGATATGTTAGAAGCATTAAAAGCAGAAGAGGACCGTAAAACAGTGCTTGATGCAATTGACAAACGTATTGATGAATTAAAAAATCCCCAAAAATAGGAGGGATTCAAATGTTATTAACTTCAATTGAACGTGTCCGTATGTTAAGTGAAGAATTTACTACAATCGATGATGAAAGACTAACAATGTATATTGAGGATGCTTCACTTGAAGTGTCCTCTTTGTCTTTTCCCGAACTGTATCAAGAGCGTTTAGCGCGTTATTTAGCTGCCCACTTAGCTGTTTTAAGTGTAACAAAAGACCAAACAGTAATTCGTGAGAAAGTTGACGTTATCGAGCGTCAATATAGCGAGCCAAACAAGAATATTGGGCTTTTAGCAACGAAATTTGGTCAAGAATACCAACGTATTTTAGATGAGTTAGAAGAGCAGTTTAAGCCCAAAAAGTCAATTAACTTGGTGGTGCTGTAAGATGGCGAGAATCAATGTAAGAATCACTGATACGAATAACATTAGCCGTTTAAAAGACGTATTGAAAGAACTTAAAAACTACTCTGTAGAAGTTGGCATATTCGGTAGTGATGAATATGTTATGGTTGCGAGTGTTCATGAGTTTGGGGCAACCATTCAACGGGGAAAAGGTTCAATTTCTATTCCTGAACGTTCATTTTTACGAACTGCGTTTGATGAGAAAAATGAACAATGGGCGATTTTTTTTAAAAGCCAACTTAAACATGTTCTTGCACTTCAAATGGATGTACAAACACTTTTTAATCGTTTAGGTGCTCGTATGGTTGGAGATATTCAAGAGAAAATCACAGATTTAGACGCTCCACCGAACGCTCCTTCTACTATTGCTAAAAAGGGTTCTAGCAATCCGTTAATCGATACAGGAGGCTTGCGTATGCGTATTACTTATAGGGTGGTGCGTAAATAATGCCTGATTTGATGATTTTTAAGGAAGTTATTGACCTAAATAGTGTTCCTTTCACTGCTTTAATAGAACAAGATGGGAAATACATTAATGGGAAATGGGTTCCTGGTAAACCAGAAGAAGTTTCGATGACTGGTATTGTATTGCCACTGAATAATGATGATTTAAAGTACATTGAAAGTGGTTTGTACACAGTAAAAGAAAAGAAATTATACGTAGTAGAGCCTATTAAAATAGATACTAAGGTGATGTACAAAGGGGATACTTACACAATTCAGTCGTTTAAGGATTTGACGGATTACACAGATGTCCACATATATCTCATGAGGTATCGAGGAAATGCTGAAGGAGGGACCAATGTATAGATACGATGATATATGGATACCTACACAAAATGGACTCTCTAATTACACGGAAATCGAAGTGATTCAAGCGGAAGGAATGGGGAAACAACCTCCATACCCCTTTTTCTCTATCAAAAGTATTTCGCCTGCAATCGGTGTGGGGAATGTAACTGAATCAGTCAATGATAACCTAATGACTATTGAACAAGATATAGAAATTGTTTTATCAATCACATGTAATGCTGAGAAAATTGAGGATGCAGAGAATTACTCAAATAAGGCTAGAGGTTATTTTTTAGGTAAAGCCACAATTGAACTATCAGACGCTAACATCACAGTTGTTGAAGTGCTTAATGCAAACAACCGTGATGTTTTTTTAACGGTCGATTATGAACGTCGTGTAGGGTTTGATGTTCGTTTACGAGTAAGAGGTCGAGAAACTTTTGAAATCGATGTAATTGAAAGTGTTGAAATGAAGGAGGAGATTTAATGCCATTACAAGACGTCACTGTTACGATTGACATTAGTAAGCCGTCATCACTGACCGGCTTAGGTACACCGTTAATTTTAGTAAAAAAAGATGGAGCGAGTTCTTACAAAGAATTTGATGATCTAGAAGATATCAAAACAGCAATTGGAGAAGAATCGGATGGTTATAAAATTGCAAAACAAATTTTCAATCAGGGTGATAGTAGACCAGACAAAGTTGCTGTCGCGACTTATAACCCTTCCGCAGAGATTCCTGTCACGGCTGTATCTGTACTAGAAAACTATTTTTATAATGATTGGTATTTCGTGATGTTAGATACAGGAGCAGTTACAGACTATAAAGAAATTAGCGATGTAGTTGAGGAAAAGGAATTAAAGATTGCTGCTCATGTAGTTGATAGTGTAACCGATTTAGAAACATTAAAGGTAGGTAAGTATGACCGTACATTTGTTATTCAACATAATAAAATTTCTGAGTTTCTTCATGCTGCACTCATAGGACAAGTTGGTTCAAAGCCTGTCGGTTCTGTAACTTGGAAATTTAAAACGTTGAAATTTGCCACACCTCAAGATATTACTCCTGTTCAACTAGAAGAGATTCACAGAAACGGAGGCATTGCCTATGTCACTAAGGCTGGCTTTGATCAAACGTCAGAAGGCAAAGTAATCAGTGGTGAATATATCGATGTCATGCACGGTAAGGATTGGGTGAAAATCAATATTGAACAGCAGGTGCAACGTTTATTTGCAACAAATTCCAAAATTGCTTATTCTGACGCTGGTATAGCTCAAATAGAAGACGCTGTACGTACTGTGTTAGAAGTAGCTGGTCAGAATGGTATTATCGCTACTGATGAAGCTAATCAATATTTATATACAATCAAAACTAAAAAAAGAGCAGAAGTTTCAGCGTCAGATCGTGCAACTCGAAAATATGATGGTTTGTCATTTAGTTTCGAACTAGAAGGGGCCATTCATGAAGCGAAAATCAAAGGTGAAATTTCTGCATAAGGAGGTTCTTAGATGACTGGACATATTGGCACTTATGATGCACGAAAAGTTACAACAACAGTGAGTGGCATGTTTATCACAGGTTACGGAGACGGAACCATGGTTAAGTGTTCAAAGGATAATGACAACTTTGAATCAAGTTCCTCAGCTCAAGGTGATGCAGTTGTATCAATTAATGGAGATCAATTGGGTACTATTGAAATCACATTGAATCAAACATCACCATCTATTACAACATTAAACAAACTTGCGAACGAACGTACAATGTTCCCTATCTGGGTGAACAGTAACAACGAAATCAAAGAGGTTGTTGGTGGAACAAAGGCGATGGTTACAAAGGTTCCTGACATTGAACATGGTAAGTCTGTAGCTAACCGTGTTTACACAATCAAAGTATTTGACTACTCAGTTAAATAAAACGAAAGGAGAGTGGGCCTGAGCTCACTCTTTTAATTTGCAATGAAAAAAGGACATATTACAAATCAATTAAAACAAAAAGAAATGGAGCGAAAAGCGATGGCTAAAAAAGGTGAACAAATGGAGTTTACAACTCAAAAAGGACAAAAATATGTATTTCAACATCCAGGATTACGTGAATCGTTTCGAATGCGTGACCGTGCAAAAACTGAAACAGGGACATCATCAGAACTACTTTACAGTGAGTTCATGGAGCATGTTGTTTTTACTTCTGATGGCGGTCGTGTAAGTTGGGACCACTTCGAGGAAAATGGTGGATTGTCCGAAGTTATGAAGGCGGCGGCGCAGTTCCTCTTTCAAGACGTGTAAACCTTATGAATTCTATAAAGAACAAGTTGAAGGGAATTGGTTCTTCTGGCGCCCTGTTATGGAGCGCTTTTTAAGTTTTGAGCGAGCTGAAACTATGACGCCAGATGAACTACATGAATTTAACGCCGCAATGGATGTATATATGGAGCGAAAAAATGCACAGAAAGGGGGCTAAATTGTGAGTATACGTGATCTATTCGTTGAAATTATCATGGATATTGAAGATGGCCCTTTAGCTGATTTAGACAGAAGAATTAACCAGGTTATATCATCCATAACGCACATGGATTTCAGTGGGTTTAATAGCATGGAAGACGATATAGACAGTTTAGTAGATGATTTTGATGATTTAGGAAATCACATTGATGATGTGGACCGTGAGTTAAACAGAATTGATGGAGATAGCTTAAATGATGTCGAAAAAAGTGCAAATGAAGCAGAAGGTGCTTTTGGTAAATTAAAAGGTGCTGTGGTTGGTTTAGGTGCTGCAATTGGTGCCTATATAGCAGTGGACAAAATAGTTGAAATAGGGGTAAGTGCTTTAGAAAGTGCAGCAACTGCCAAAGCAATGGCCTCGCAATTTGAACAAGTGTTTGCAGGCATGGAAGATGCTGCAACAAAAGCACTTGATAAAATTGCTACAGAAACAGGTATCCTTCCTAACCGTTTGAAAGGCAGTTACATTCAAATGGCAGCCTTTGCGAAAACTACAGGTGTCGATACATCCGAAGCGTTGAAATTAACTGAGCGAGCCACTTTAGCAGCAGCAGATAGTGCAGCCTTTTACGACCGTTCTATCGAAGATGTTACTGAGAATCTTCAATCGTTCTTGAAAGGTAACTTTGAAAACGATGCCGCACTTGGTATCTCTGCAACAGAAACCACTCGTAATGCCAAAGCTACTGAGTTATATGGAAAGTCGTTCATTAAGTTATCTGAGGCACAAAAGCAATTAACCTTGCTTGCCATGGTTGAGGATGGAAATAAACTTTCTGGTGCTATAGGGCAGGCAGCGAGGGAATCTGACAGTTGGGAAAACCAACTTGGGAATTTAAAGTCCGCTTGGGATGGATTCTTGATAAAACTAGGTTCTCCGATACTCGATCAAGCAGTTGCAATATTGACCAAAGCAAGTGAAGTTATCAGCAATGTAGACCCAGGACCCTTTATGGAATTTGTTTCGGCTGGTTTCGATAAGTTGGCAGGTTTGAAGGATGTAATTTTAACTGTATATAACACGATTATGTCTTTAGTATACGATACTGGGGAAGTTTCAGACTTGTGGCAAAAACTCGGAGTTCCTGCTTGGGTTGCTGATGGGATAGAGGCGTATGTTACTAACATTTTTATGATTAAAGACGTGATTATGGCAGTTTATAACAGTATTATGTCTGTTTTCTATGATACTGGAGAAGTTGCTGATATATGGGAGAACCTTGGTGTTCCGTCAGATGTAGCAGAAGCTATAGAACGGCATATGCAAAGCTTTAGAGAAGGATTTGACTTAGCTAAGTCAGTAATAACAGATTTTATTGAAAACGTAGTAGTTCCTTTAATGCCAAAAGCTCAAGAGTACGTAGGTACAGCCATGGAGTACATTGGTAGGATTGTTAAAGGTGCCATAAATATTTTCGAGACATTGAAAGGGATTGTAACTGGCTTAATAGAAAACGTGATTGTTCCTCTGTTTCCAGTTGCGCAGGAAGTAATTAGTGTTGCAATGGATATCATTTCTCCAATTTTAAGAGTTGCTGGTTCATTATTCGAAGGGATAACAGCAGTTATTAAATTTTTGGTAAATGAAGTGATTGTTCCTTTGTTCCCTCTTGCGGTTAGTTCAATTGAAAATGCATGGGGGACATTAAAGCCTATTCTCAGTGCTATTTCTAAAGCCTTTAATGGAATTGCTGATGCAATAGAATGGGTGGTAAAGAAACTTGGTTCAGTAGGAGAGGCAATCAAAAACTTCAATGTTGGTGAAAAGATTAGTGGAGTAGTTTCAAAAGTTACGAGTTTCTTACCAGGGTTCGAAATCGGACTAGGACGAGTGCCTTATGATGAAATGCCAGCTTTACTACACAAGGACGAAGCTGTTTTGCCAGCAGATGAAGCAGATAAATTACGTGATAGAGGTATTTTACAAGGCAATGGTACAGACCCCGAAATAAATTTAGACCAGGCAACTCAGTTTGAACCTGCAAGGGATTATTCAGCAACAGAGACGGTTAACAATACGTCTAATAGCTCTAAAGTGTCTGCACCTATCCAAATTATCGTGCAAGGCAGTGAAAGCCCTCAGGAAACTGCATACAGCATTAAAGATGCACTCGAGGACTTATTTGGTGATTTATTAAGTGTTATGCCTGCATCAAGGGAGGGGTAATATTGGCGGTAGAATTAGTTGGTAAAGCGCGATTAAGTGGCTATTTAATACATGTAACTAGCGAAGATGCTGATTTTGATGTCGATATTCCAACTCATAAGGTTGAAAAGGGCATCGATTTATCAGACCATGTTGAGAGAAAACCTGTGGTTGTAAAGTTATCTGGTCTGTTGATACGTCCCACTAATGAGCGAGTTGAAACGTTAGTCAACAAATTAAAGAGCTTTGAGTATAAAGGTCAACTACTTACTTACGAAGGACGCCGTATATACAAAAATATGCTCATGCATGGTTTATCTATCAAAGCTAGTTCTAAAGTGATGAACGGCTATAATTTTAGCTGTACATTGACAGAAGTTCGCATTGCCCAATCATCTTATGTGGACCCGAAAGTAAAAGCTGTAACTGCTCCTTCCAAAGAGGCAGGGCGTAAACAGACTACAAACAAAAAACAATCACCTATATATCATGTAGTAAAAAAAGGTGATACCTATGGTTCGCTTGGTCAAAAGTACGGTACTAAGTGGCAAGACATTCAGAAATGGAATGGTTATGATCCAAAAAAAATCCCTATTGGTGCAAAATTAAGGGTGGTGTAATAAATGGTAGACTTTGAATATATAGAAATCGAAAAGGCGCTCATTCCCTATCGTTTTGAAATGGAATTGGGCGCTGAATTGTTTTTAATTGAGATTAGATATAACGATCTGCATGATTATTTCACATTGGATTTACAAAAGGGTGATGAAATATTGGTGAATGGTGAAAAGCTTGTATATGCTACACCTTTATTTAGTGAGGTATTTGATGGCCGTTTTCCAGCACCGACAATTATCCCTCTAGATACATCTGGAAAAGAGACAAGAGTATCCTTTGCAAACCTAAATGAAACAGTATTCTTAAAGTTGGTGAATGACAATGAGTATGTTATTTAAGCGCTACGTTGAAGTTGTAACAGGAAATCTAAAGTTTAATAATACCGATTTAGATATTGAGTTTGAGGTACCTTTTGATGATGATCTTGAGCCGAACATCAGCGAGATCACGATTTATAATTTATCAGAATCAACAAGGAACAAACTAAAACGTGGAGAGGTTATAACGATTAACGCTGGATATGTAGAAGATAAGGGTTTAATACTAAGTGGCCGTATCAATAGTATAAGTACAACGCCGTTAGGAGCTGACCGTGCTACGGTAATTAAGGTATTGGATACTTATCCATTCAACAGTAAAAAGACTCTCAAACGTTCATATAAAGGGAAAATAAAAGCTGATGTAATTATAAGAGATTTAACAAAAGCATTAGGCTTAAAAGTAGCTGTTTTAAAATTACCTAAAAATAAAGTATATGAAAAAGGATTTTCTGTTAGTGGAGAAATCTTTAAAAAGATACAAGACATTGCAAATGACTGTGGAGCTTCTGCTTATATATCAAGGCAACAAACTTATATCAGACCAATTACTGAAGGTGATAACCATCGATTTATCCTCAGTCCAGATACTGGACTTGTTGGGTCACCAGAATACTTTGAAAATGAGCGTAAAGGCAAAGTGATGAAAGGCTACAAAGCCAAATCTCTACTTCAACACAGAATGAATACAGGAGCAATAATACAATTACAATCAATTGTTACAAAAAGTACAGTACGCGTCAAAAAGGGTAAACACATTTGCAAAGGTAA
Organism: Lysinibacillus sp. VIII_CA; assembly: GCF_049943995.1. Classification (NCBI taxonomy): domain Bacteria; kingdom Bacillati; phylum Bacillota; class Bacilli; order Caryophanales; family Bacillaceae; genus Lysinibacillus; species Lysinibacillus sp. VIII_CA. The sequence goes on along the minus strand of NZ_JBNFXM010000016.1, from coordinate 85,886 downwards.
TTCATTTTATACAGAAGTGGAGGGGATATTATGACGAATGCCACTGAATTTTTTCGAGCTTTACAACAAGGTGTATTCGTAAATTTAAACACAGCTATGCCTTGTAAAGTGTTAGCGTATGATGAAACTAAACGTTTAGCGAAAATAGAACCGTTATTCATGGCCAAAGAAGCAGGTGAAGAACCAGCGAAGTTAGCACCTGTTGAGAACGTGCCAGTTTTATTTCAAAAATATCGTGTTAACGGCAGCGAAGTACAAAATTACGTACCAGTTTTGGAACCAATGGTTGACACTGTATTGGCTGTATTTTGTCAACGTGCAATAGACGAGGCAATGAAAGGCAATAATGTTTATCCAGGTACAGCCAGAATGTTTGATGTCCATGACGCTGTAATAGTGGGGGTGTTTTAGTGAAAACACTAGCGTTATTAGATGGCGATTTGGTTTTTGAAAATGGCGATTTTAAATTGGCTGAAGGGGAAAAAGAAGTAGCTCAATGTCTAGCTATATCACTAGGTACAAATTTAAAAGAATGGTTTCTTAATGAAGAATCGGGTCTTGATTTCAAACGAGTTTTGGAGAAGTCAACCCAAGATGAAGCTAGGGCTGAAGTTATACGAGTTCTTTCGCAAGAAGAACGAGTTAAAGATATTGAAAGTGTCGAAATTAAAGATGTTAATAGAGTTAGGACAGTTGTTTTTTCCATAACTCTTTTAGACGGTACGATTATTAATGAGGAGGTGGTTGTAGGTGGCATTGGATAAAAACGGTTTTAAGCGTAAATCTTACAGCGATCTGGTTGATAGTATGTCAGCAAAGGCTAAAGAGAAATTTGGTGCTGATGCTAATACTACAGAACGGTCATTTTTGGGTATTATCATTCGCATTATGGCATGGTTTTTCTCTCTGTTATGGCAAGATACAGAAGATGTATATCATAGTGCTTATCGTAAGACTGCAGAAGGTGTTCAGTTAGATATGTTGTTACCTTATGCAGGCATTAGCCGTAATCTCGCAGATTTCGCTTATGGACAAATCCATATATCAGGTACACCCAACCACTTCATTGAAAGTGGTTTTTTAGTGTCTACAAATAACGATATTTTCTTTGAAACAATTTATGATTTAACTCTTGATTCAGAAGGCAAGGGTACTGCCGAAATCGTAGCATTAGATGTTGGAGCTATTGGTAATGTGGGAGCAAATTTGATTACAGAAATTGTGAATCCTGATGCTGATGTAACTAGTGTAATTAATCCATTAAAAACTAGTGGTGGCCGCGAAAAAGAAACAGATGCCGAAGCTCGCGAAAGAGCTGATATAACTGTGGATGGTATCGGTTCAGCTACCACAGCAGCAATAAGAACCAATTTATTAAAAATTTCAAGCATTCGAGCAGCAAAGGTTATTGAAAATTTTAAAGATGAAGTAGATCAATATGGTACGCCTCCTAGGGCCATTCAGGCATTTGTTTTAGGTGGGGATGATGAAGAAATCGCTAAAGCGATACATGAAAAAAAGGCAGGGGGCATTCAACCATTTGGAACTACATTTATTGATGTGCTTGATCTAAGTGGTGAGATACAACAAATAGGATTCACAAGAGCCAACGAAGTAAATGTATTTATTAAAGTAAATGCTAAAACTAATACCTCGTTTACATCTAATGGCGTTGAGCTACTAAAAACTGCCCTTGTCAAATATATCGGTGGTACTGATTATGACAACAATACTTATGCTGGCTTAAACATGGGAGAAGATGTGGTTATATCTCGATTAATAGCCAGAGCATACAGTGTTGATGGAATCGACGATGTAATGATAGAAGTATCTAAAGATGGAGTAATTTACAATGATTCAAATATAATTATCGCCCTTCAAGAAGTGGCTCAAACGCATTTTAACGACATAGAGGTGATACTCAATGTTTAGTACTCAATCAATCGTCAAACGTTTATCAGATTACTTTGATAAAACGCCACATTCGAATATATCCAAACTAATGAGTATCTTCGCTGCCGAAGCACAAGAAGTCAAAGCAACAAATGACCGAATAAGGCAGTGGAGGAACATAGATGATGCCGAAGGTGTTGGCCTTGATTTAATTGGACAAAACGTGAATCAGCCTCGCGGTGTTGCAAATGATGAAGTATATCGAATCTTATTAAAGTCGAAAATTGCCCGAAATCTAAGTGATGGAACAATTGATATGATAATTCAGGTCCTAGCTATCGCGTTATCTGTTGACCCTAAAATGATAAAAATTAAAGAGAAGTGGAATGATTCAGAAGAACCAGAACCAGCGGCTATTAAAGTAATAGAGTTACCACTAACAAAATTGAACGAGGCAGGGTTAGACCCTGCGAATTTCGTTCGAATTGTCCAACGGACAGTGGCGGCTGGTGTAAAAGTTGGCGTCATTGAACTTACAGGCACGTTTGAGTTTGGTGATATTACTAACTCTATTGATAATACAAAAGGATTTGGTGACATAAACGATGATACGATTGGTGGTTATCTAGGGGCTGTTTATACACCTAGACAAGATAACGAATTACCAATTTAGGAGGGATGATAATGGCAGAGAAATTACCAGAGTGGAATGCAGTAGGTGTTGAACCTCCACAGTCTTTAAAAGATAGTGGTTGGCAACCAGGTATGAAACCTTCAGCACAACATATGAACTGGTTATTAAATAGAGCTTATAAATGTATTGAGGAATTACAGCAAGCTGGTGGAAATGTTGACGATTTAACTCAAGCTGTAGCAAGTTTAGAACAAACAGTAGGAACTCATTTAAATGATAATTTATCGCACACTAAGTGGATAGAAACCATAGGCGGCACAGCAAATGCATTAACGGCAACCATTGATGGTCTTACAAGCTATAAAAATGGCTTGGCTGTTTCATTCCCTGCTACCTCCAACAGTACCGCAGCAATGACATTAAATATAAACGGATTAGGTGCTATCCCAATCAAGAAAGCTAATGGCACCGCATTTAGTAATGCAAAGGCTAACGGAGTATATACAATTCGTTATCGTGCAGGGGCTTTTATCTTACAGGGTGAAGGGGGTGAATACGGAGATGTAACAACTAATGATGTGAGAAAGGGTAAGATATTTGGCACAGTTGATGGGTTGAAGACTGGTACGCTGGACTTGAGTAACTTAAAACCTGAGAATCTAAGAAGAGGCGTTACAATCGATGGAGTGGCTGGTGGTATCGATAAAGCCCATGGAGTGCTAGTAAAACCAGAAGATATTACTAAGGCAGGTAAGGTGAGGGAAAATTTCCAGCAGTGTTATTTTACAATCGATGATAACGAGTATTATGAAGCTAAGAGTACAGGGACCACTCATGTAGTCAATAAATATAATGCCGCTGGTGCTTTGATAAAAACTGTGCCAATAGCTGGATATACTGGTGAAGCTTATTATGTTGAAATTCCTAGATATGGTGAAGTGCAATTCATGAGACAATACCATATGATAGGGGCTTTTGACTGGGATACTGGTGTTCTGAAGGATATTGTATACACATCTAACTTCGGAGAACCTAAAGCCGCTATACAATACAACCCGAAAAACAGCTATGACCGACTAATAATCGGTAACGTTGGAACACACACATATACTGGAGTATATAACCGTTCAAATGTATTGTTAGACGGTTTAAGCTGGTTGGAAGTTATCGATGGATATGGTATGACAAGACAAATGTCAGACACTGCTTGGATTGTTACTGGGAGAGGTGCAGGTGGACTATTGACAGTCCTTAGTCCAGATTCGCAAGGTATAGATATGAATTATTTTAATACCACGGAAAACGCATCTTCCACTCTTCAAAGAGTGTGTGGGTGTCTATTAACTTATGGAAGGAAGATATAACAATGACAGAAGAAAAAACGTATGTATATTTAAAAATCTCAAACATTAAAGGAGTGCATGGCGAGGTAATATATCACGGATTGGACATCAGCACTCCTGAAACAGTTGTTCCTGGTAGCCCATTATATAATGATGATCTCACATTATGTTACATGATATATAATGCAACAGACTTTGCAATTCCAGAGGATCCTGATATCACTTTATCAACAGAGGAAGAATACAACGCATTCAAAGCTGAGCAAGATTCGAAAAAACCTAACATATCTCAAGAAGACAAAATAAAACAACTAGAGGAAATAGTACAGACACTTATTTTAGAGAAAGAGGGGCTATAATATGAATCAAGTTATCATTGATTTCCTAGTATATCGTATTACTTCTGGATCTTTGGCGTATAAAGAATGCATTACTAAACGACCTGATTTAAAAGAAGGAATAGATGTATCACTTCAAGAGAAAAAATCCGAGCATTTAATAAACGATAACGAAAACAAGTAAACGCAGCATAAGCTAGCGTTATTTTTTTTTAATTTTTAGCGCTATGAGAGCAATCGAAATGGGCAACAGTACATTGTACTGAATCTCGATGCTTCTCATGGCTTTTATTTTAAATAGGGCAAAGGATTGGTGATGGCATGGGCGAAGAATTAGTCAGAAATATTTATGAACGTCTTGGGGGTATTGAGGCAAAAATTGATGATATTAGAGATATTCGTTTAACAGCAGATAACGCTAAGGACATTGCAGAGGAAGCGTTAGCGAGTACTAAAAGCGCACACCATCGATTAAATAAAATCGATAAAATCGTTTGGTGGGTATCTACAACTATTATTGGGGCTGTTATTTTAGGGTTGTTAGCAATCGTTATTAAAACAAACTAGGGGGATATTAATATGGAATTTTTATATGATTACATTATCGAACAGGCGCTTATTGTAGTGCCTGTTTTATTAGTTATTGGGCAAATTTTAAAGAGCACACCTAAAATGAAAGATTGGTTAATTCCGTATATTTTATTGGTGTTAGGGGTTACTTTTACAATCGGCATTATGGGATTCAATATGCAAGCTATTGTCCAAGGTGTATTAGTAAGTGGGGCTGCTGTATTTGCTAATCAATTATACAAACAATACTCAGTTAAAGAGGGTGACAGGAATTGAGTTATACAATCGAAAAACGACTAATGACAGGATTACCTAACTACGCTCTAACTGCTATTAAGTATGTGATTGCTCACGAATCAGGAAACCCAAACAATTGCGGTCCTAATGCATTAGAAAACGAAATTGCATACATGAACCGAAATAAAGCTAATGCGTTTACGTCTCACTGGGTAGGCGGTGGCGGTAAAATTGTTCAAATTGCGCCAGTCGGAAAGTTGCAGTATGGTTGTGGTCCAAAAGGGAACCCACTTAGTTACGCACAAGTAGAGCTTGCTCGTACAAATGACAAAGAGCAATTTAAAAAGGATTATGCTGCTTACATTTGGCTTTTAAGAGAGCTTGCAAAAGAGGCTTGCATACCTGTTGTATTAGATGGGACAGGCAACGGCATAAAGTCGCATCGATGGATTACTGACAATCTAAAAGGCACAACACATAGAGACCCATATTCATATTTAGAAAGCATGGGAATTTCGGGGGCTCAATTCAAGTTAGACATTTTGAACGGCTTGGATAAACTAAAACAAACAGAAAAGGATGATGAAACTATGAGATTTACCAACTCAACAACTGAAAATGCTGTACGTGATTACATTAAACAGGCTATAGATAAAGGCAAGATTGATAAATCATGGCTTGATAAATTTGATTCAGGTACTATGACAAGTGGGGATTTTGAAGGTCTGAAAATTATTATTTCGCAACGATAAAAAATTTATCGACATTGCAAATTTACCATAATTCCTATATTCAGGTTCGCTTTATAAAAGTGGACCTGTTTCATATATCAGGTAATAAAGTTCGTAAATAAGAAACAATTTACATAAATAAGCTTATTAATTCGCGCCAAATCGTTGACTTCCACATAGTATAGAGCTATTATACATATAATACATTATGCAGGCCGACGATCGGCTAGAGAAAACTTCTTACTTTAAATAGTAAGAGGTTTTTTTCTGTTCACTTTTAGGATACTATGGAAATATAGGTAAATCGGAGGTGACTATATGACCATTTTAGAAAAACCATTTCTTGATATCGATATGCAAGTAAAAAAGTTAATTGATCGAGGATTAATAATAGAATCATTAGAAGAAACTAAAAGAATATTACTTAAAACAACATATTACGATGTTATTAATGGATATAAAGATATATTTTTAGTAGAAAAATCAAATGATGACGAGGAAGATAAGTTTTTACCAAACACAAAATTCAATGATCTGTTAATTTTATATAAATTAGATAAAAATATACGTAACTTTATTTTCAATTCAGTTTTAGAAGTTGAATGCAACTTTTACTCTGCACTTTCATATTGTATTTCGGAAAAATATGGCGAGAAATATGAAGTTTATCTAAATAAGGATAATTACAAAGCAGGTAAGATTCAAGCTTATAACAAGAAATCGGAACGAGAAAATTTATTGTGGAAGATCAATAAAAAAATACGAGATGCAGAAGAACAACCATTAAAGTATTATATTAAGAAATATGGAAATGTGCCTCCCTGGATATTGGTTAAATCATTAACGTTTGGTGAATTATTGGTTTTATATAAGTTGTCATCAGCAGATATAAAAGAAAATGTTATAAAAATATTGTTAGGAACAACTCCTACCGAAGAAGAAAAAGAATTTTTCGTTAAAAGCATGGAATTATTCAATAAATTCCGCAATAGAGCTGCTCACGGTGGAAGAATGTATAACTATAAAACAAACATAGAAATTCCTTATAGAAAGTGGCTCTTTGACTTATTAGGAATTACAAAGGAACAATATAATAGTGGTGTTGGTAAAAGCGACAACGGAGCTTTTATGTTGGCATTGTTAAATTTCCATAAAAATGATGCACAACGGCTTTACGAGTTCATCGTTTATTTAAATTACGATCTAAAAAGATATATTGAAAAACAACCAATTCATGCAACAAACATATTTAAATATTTAGGTATTCCCTTTGACTTTTACGATAAAGTAACTACCTGTTTAAGTTATGGGATACTAAAAACATAATTAATAACGGTGACAAGTAATAAATTTCCTTATCTAATCCTTTATGATAAAAGGTTGGCATTATAAAGACCAAGATAGCTAAACGCCATCTTGGTCTATTTTCATTTCATTTAATAGTTGTTTCCGTTCTAAAATCAATTCCATAAACTCATCTAAATCGTCTTCTAAAGCATGGTTTTTAATAAAGCTACGTGCTCTTGATCGGGCGCTAATGTACTTTGCACGTTCTTTATTCTTCTCCTGCCAGCGTTTATTAGCTTCAGTCTGTGAATTCTTATCCATATTAACCCTTCCTTTTTTTAAAATATAAAACGATATTTACAATGACTAAAATTAAACATAATGAATAGATTATAATCATTGAGTAATCAAAAAATTTAGGTTCCTTCCAATCGACCAGGACCACCAAAATGTAAACAGCCGCAAGCAAAGTAATGATATTAAAGAAAATTTTCTTCATGCTTAGAATGGATTATGATTATTAAAATATGATAGGATAAGGGTGAAGGAGGGGCTAACCTCCTTCAGTGTAATTATTTGCGACGTTTCTTCTTGTTGGGAGGGCGTCGCTTTTTCTTTTGCTTATTTTTCATATCGCTTATATTTTTCAATCCACCAGTTAGTTGATTAAAGAATGTTGCGATACCTACTAGATAAGCAAGAGCCTTATCATAATCCACTTTGTTCACCACCTTTCTATACTTTAATTATACTAGTACTAGTATCAAAAGTCAACGATTAAATTCATTTATTTTCCTAAAAATACAATTTATTTCATTGTAAAATACAAACATTTGTTCTATTATATATACAAACAAACGTTCTTATTTTAGGAGGGCAATAAATATGGCAAAGTCAAAGAAAAAAGATCTAAATAAAAAAGTAGCAGAAAAACCAAAACAACCACCAAAGCATCCGGAACGTGATGAATTCGAACTTGAGGAACTTGGATATAGTTTAAGTGAAGCAATGGAAGATGGTAGGTACCGAATGTTTGCGGTATACAATAAATCAGGGTCTTTAGAGGGAAAGGTGACAAAATTGGATACAAGCACTAAGTTGATTCACATCCAAGATAAATTTAGAGACATTCATAAAGTACATTTCTTAGATATATTAAGCGTTTCAAATTCAGAATATTAGGAGGTTTATGTATGACTACAAAATTCAAATTTATACCTAGAACATTCCGAGATGTTACAAAACAAAAACCTGATGTACTTAAAGTTGTAAATGCAAATGCACCTAATGATGTTATTACTAAGATTTTTGAGCATAAAGATACTGCAATTATACATAGCAAAAATAGTAGTTCAAATCACGCAAGTATTTCTAATGCTAAGGGCCATGGTTTTATTCAAGAATGGGAAATCAGATATACAATAGAACATATTTTGAGAGTAGAACTTGAAAATGTATCAATACTTGTTAGTGATAATGGGGTTGTTCATGTATATGCTAATAAAGGTAATACTCTCTAAACTAAAATTAAGTCACTCATTTAAAAATAATGAGTGACTTAATTTTCTTCTATTATATACAATTTTAAAAAATTATATTATTTAAAATCATTATGAGTCCCATAATTTGTAGCAACTTCTTTTAAGTTAGATGCTTTGAATTTATCAAAATCAATTTTGTCAATGTCACTCTTTTTAAGTAACACAGTCATCGCAGAACCAACATTACTGTTGCCAGAAGCATCTTTAAAGTTAGCTTGCCAGTTGATATTAATGTCGCGCATATCTTCAACGTCTTTTAATACTTTAAGTAATTCAACTGTATTTTGTTGAGCATAATTTAAAGTATTCTTTTTAGTTATGGCGTCATCAATCATCATCTTTAAATAATAAATATCACCCATATTTTCAACAGTGATGTTACGATCACTACCATCAGTAGTAGTGGTACCAAATAAATCTGTAGCTATCTTAACGATTCGTTCTTCTAGAGGAATTGTTGTATCGTTTGCAACTTTCATATCAACCACTACATCATCATTTTTCTTTTCTGATTCCTTTTCAGGTTCGGTAGAAACTTCCTTTTTCGTAACTTCTTCTTGTTTAGTTTTATCGGCTTTATCTGAAGCCTTTTCATCATCTCCGTCAATTGCATTTCCGATACTACCAATTACAATTAGTGCAACAATTAAAATAAACCACCATTTTTTATAAAAAGGTTTTTTCATCTAAGCAGTCTCCTCTGTAAATATTTTTCACTATTAAATTGTATCAATATTGGAAGGGGTTGTCAGTAAAGTGAATGACTTTCTTCTATAATATAAGCATCATTTTGTTATTTTTTAAAACTAACAAAAAAGTAACAGATAAAACTAACAAAATCGAAGTAGTACGGAATGTATGTTCCTATCGCGCTGCTGTTATTTTTAATATTAAGACTTAAAAAAGAATTTCAAAGATGCGAGAAAGTCATTCAAACATGCCAGGAATGATGTAATCGAACGCTAAATGCGATTTGAGTAATAAACTTATAAAAGAAACCAGTTCTCAGTTATAAAATTGAGAGCTGGTTTTTTGTTATGGATACGAAATTCAAATTAAAAATTTTTTCCTGTTGTTTTTCTATAAGATATCACTTACAATACAAATTGATAATGATAATCGTTATCAACGATAGTGATTTTGATAGATAGAGGTGACATTTTGGATAAACAGGAAGCTAACAGAATAGGGATGGGCAATATATATTATGTCATAGTTTTACTATTAATTGCCTCCATTGTAATATCTGCCATTTTTTCTGTATCAATTGGGCAGGTCAGTATACCCTTCAAGCAATCAATGGATATCTTGTTGCATGCTGTATCTAATGGGAGGTTTGGCACACTTGATAGTGTGGATAGTGAATCCTATCTGAATATTATTTTACAGGTCAGAATGCCGCGTGTTATTTTTGCATTGTTCATCGGTATTGGACTTGCTTTATGTGGGGCTGTGATGCAAGCAGTTGTACAAAACCCTCTTGCTGATCCATACATACTTGGCATTTCTTCAGGTGCATCCTTAGGTGCAACTTTTGCCATTCTCGTTGGTTTTGGGAGTAGTGCATTACTGGCACAATTTGGTGTAGCCTTTGGTGCATTTGCTGGAGCTATGCTTACTTCTATGGCAGTGCTTATTTTATCTAGTATAGGTGGTAAAGCAACATCGGTAAAACTTGTTTTATCTGGTGTTGTCATAGGTGCATTATGTAGCTCCTTTTCAAGTCTTATTATCTTTTTTGCCAATAATGCTGAGGGCATAAAAACTGTTACTTTTTGGTCTATGGGAAGTTTAGCCTCTGCAAGCTGGGATAAAACACCGATTTTAGCAATCGTCATTGTATTAGGAGCTGCGTTATTTCTTTTTCAACATCGTGTGCTTAATACGATGCTACTTGGAGATGAATCTGCAATTACATTAGGTATCAATTTAAGTGTTTATCGTAAATTGTATATGATTCTCACATCACTAATAACAGGAACGATGGTTGCTTATGCAGGTATGATTGGTTTTGTCGGCTTAATTATTCCGCATATTACGAGAGGGATTTTTGGAGCAGATCATAAACGATTAATGTTAGGAACGTTACTCTTAGGAGGACTTTTCATGATATGGGCAGATATTTTATCTCGAACATTAATCGAGAATGTAGAACTACCGATTGGCATCATTACTTCTGTCATTGGATCACCATTATTCATCTATATGATTGTAAAAAAAGGTTACAACTTCGGAGGGTAGAACAATGGAATTAGTAGCGAAGGAAATAGAAGTAAAGATTGGAAAGAAGGAAATTGTAAAAAACATATCGATTCATGTAAACAAGCAGCAATTTGTGGGCTTAATCGGACCAAATGGATGCGGAAAGTCAACTTTATTGAAAAGTATTTATAAAAGCTTAGTACCACAAAAAGGGATGGTCTTTTTAGATGATTTAGACGTTTTGAAAAGCCCAGAAAAAAAGATTTCACAGCATTTAGGTGTAGTGGGGCAATTCAATGAAATGCACTTTGATTTAACGGTACAGCAAATGGTGATGTTAGGCAGAACACCTCATAAGAAAATGTTAGAGTCCGATAACCAAAAGGATTTTGACATTGTCGAAGAGGCTTTAACACGGACAAATTTACAAGCTTACAAGGGTCGTAGTTTCCTATCATTATCTGGTGGGGAAAAACAACGGGTTATTTTAGCGAGAACAATCGCCCAGCAACCTAAATTTATGATTTTAGATGAACCAACGAACCATTTAGATATACGCTATCAAATTGAAATACTATCTTGTGTGAGAAGCTTAAATATTGGTGTGTTAGCAGCACTGCATGATTTAGAAATGGCTGCACATTACTGTGATTATCTTTACGCAGTAAAAGATGGTGAGATTTATGCGCATGGTACCCCGGAGCAAGTTTTAACACCCGAGATTATAGAAGCTTTATATCATATCAAGTGTCAAACGTTTACTAATCCAGTGACGAATGGATTAGGCTTTGCATATGGACTATAGGAGGAGCAACAATATGAAGAAAAAATTATTATTAGGAATTGGTTTAGCCGCTGTATTAACGTTAACAGCTTGCGGTAATACTACCAAAAATACTTCAGAAGAAGCACAAACAAAAGAGCATTATCCATTAACTATCGAAAACTTTACAAAGGCTGAAGGTGGTTCGACATGGGAGAAGAAAGATCAAGTATTCGATAAAGCACCTGAAAAAATTATGGCAAATACACGCCCAGCAGCGGAACTACTATTGCATTTAGGACTAGGGGATAAAATCGTTGGTGTTGGTGCAAACTTTGGTGCTGTAGATAAATCTGTAGAAGAGGCATATTCAAAGTTAAATATATTAAGTGATGAATATGTAGGGAAAGAGGTAACATTAGGAACTAATCCAGATTTAGTATTTGGTCGTGGTGGCTTATTTGATAATGCTGAATGGGGGGGAGGCACAGTAGACTCACTAAACGACATGGGCATTAAAACATTTGTATTAGAATCATCCATTACAGGTGGTACATATGATTCTATTTATAAAGATATCGAAAATATCGGTGAAATTTTCAATGTTCAAGACAAGGCCACTAGCTTCATTAAAGAATTAAAAGATCGACAACAAGACATTACTTCAAAATTAGAAAGTATTAAAGAAGAAAAGTCATTTGCTTATTTACATACAAATGATCCAAAAGAACTTTTTGTATACCCCGCGCACGATGAAACATTTTTTAACGACGCATTCAAAATGGTGAAGTTAGATAATATTTTCAAAGATGAAACAGGAGATGTTAGTGTAGAAACATTAATTGCATCAGATCCAGATGTGTTAATTCTTCCAAACTGGGATGGGTCTGATCTGACAAAAGTTCGTGAAGAAATCTATGCTAACCCTAAGCTTTCAAGCATGAAGGCTATTAAAAACAAACAAATTTATATTGTGGATTACAATTATATGTTTGGTTATGGCTATAATACAATAGATGGTATGGAAGCCTTAGCGAAAGAAATGTATCCAGATTTATTTAAATAATATATTGGAGCTGCCCAGACGGTTTATAAAACAGACACAATGGGCAGCTTTTCTATTCATAAAAAAGGGAGGAGAAATGATAGTTTTCTCCTCCTTGTTTTATTACTGTAGAAGCTGATGTTTATTTAATGTTGTTATTTTTACATGGGTAGAGCCATTGTTCCAGCAAATGGTTACAGGATGACGTTGATCGAGATAATGTAATTGCGTTGAAAGATCCACTCTTGTTTTTTTTATATCGATAGTATCAAGCAAGTGAGGTGATAGGTGAGGGAATAAGCCTGTTTTAAAAAGAGCCTCCTTTAAAGTCCAAAGCTCATAAAAAACATGTAGAGGTTGATGAAGAGCCATGTGGAACTCTTGTTTAGATAATGCAAAGTGCATAATATCTTTATTCACTGGCTTTATTTCTTCAACATCAATTCCTACTCGCCCGTTTGTTGTTAGGGCCAGGACAATCCAATCACCAGAGTGAGAGAGATTAAAATCGCCTTTCCAGTGCTGATGACTCGCTACATTTGGACGACCATATATGTCTTGAGTTATTTGGAATGTGGTCTTATCCATGAATGGGAGGAGCACCCACCTAATAAGCGTGTTACCTAGCAAGGCTCTTTGACGGTCCTGCCACTGCTTGTACTGCTGGATATTTCTTTGAACATGAGAAGGGAGTACATTATGAAATACATTCCATTCTGCTGAAGTTAACGGTTCCCCTAATGGTAGTGCAAAAAGCTGTATATCATTTGTGCTCATCGTATATTGACTTGCGTAGGCTCAGGAAAGTAGCCAGTTTCTATCCCGTATTCAATCATTTGGTGAATAAATGCTGTATTTGGTGCAGCACATTCAATTCTTGCATTGGCTAGAAATTCAATCGTTTTTTTACAGTTAAAGATAAATGGTGAGTCACTAGCTCCATCACCTTCTAGCTGTGCAATAGCTAATGCTAAATATTCCTGTACTTCTATAGAATGATCATCATGTAATAGCCAATTTGTATACTCTTGCTTTGACATAACTTGTAAATCATAGCCAAATTCCTTCAGCATGTCGATTAATTCTAAATAAGTAAGCGATACAGGGTTACATAAATGGAAGACATGACCATTTGATGCTGGCTGATTAGCTAGACATACTAATGCTTGGCTAGCATAATTAATTGGTGTAAAGTCTACATGCCATTGTACAGAAGGGGTTTTACCTAAATAAAGCATAGCTTTAATCATACGGTAAAAGGCGTTATCATCGATATTACGTTGGAATTTTCCTGTTTCAGAATGACAACTCAAATTACCTACTCGATAGATTGAAATAGGAATCATATCATGTACTGCATTTCTTACGAGATTTTCTGCTTCCAGCTTACTTTGTGTATAGACATTATGAAGCTTCGTATCGTAGTTGAAATCACCATTAGCCTCTTCTGCCCCCCATTGAATGGCAGCGAGCTCCTCTGGAATACCGATTGTTGATACATAATGAAAATGAATACCAGGTTTACGCTCTGCCAATTCAAGTAAATAACGTGTCCCATTTACATTGACATTATTAAAATGCTCAGTCGCTCCGAAGTGACGTACATCAGCTCCACAGTGGATGATGGCATCGATTTCATCTATTAGTGTCTGTTCATCTTCACTAGTTAGATGAAGTTTTTTCTTTCCTAAATCGCCTTTAATGATAGTTACTCGATTCTGCATATGTCTACCAATGTTATGTCCAAAGTAAAATTGCATACTTTCCATTAGCTTATCCTCTAAAGTGCTCTTTTCACTTGGTCGAATAAGACAATAGATGTGCGCTTTTGTTGAGACTAGTAGCTCATATAGCACGTGGCTTCCTAAATAACCTGTCGCACCTGTTAATAAAACCGTAGTCATCGGTAATGGCTTCACTATTGGTGAGATTGGTAGCGGACCAGGCTCCATTAAATCCTTATAAACAAGGTTAGTAGGTTGCGTTTGCACGTCTAAATCTTCAGGCTGATGGTTGCAAATATATTGATCTAATTCAGCAATCGTTTGATATTGGAAAAAATCCTGAATCTTTAGGAATGGTATATGCTTCTTCACTTGTACAAGAATTTCAAGTACTTTTAATGAATGTCCGCCAATGTGAAAGAAGTTATCATGAATACCTATTGGGCTGACGTTAAGTACATACTCCCATGCATTTGCTAGTAAATGCTGCGTATCATTTTCAGGGGCAACGTATAAATTACTCCGTGATAAATGTGTATCCATTGAGGCCAACTGCGTGCGATCAATTTTGCCAGTAGGGGATAATGGCATTTCTAGTAATTCGATGAATCGTTCAGGCACCATATAATCTGGTAAAAGATTGTGTAAATAGTCTCTTAAATTGCGTTCCTCTAGCTGAATACCACTTGCCACCGTATAATAAGCAAATAAATGGTTCTGACCATCAGACATTTTCTTAGCTATCACTACAGATTCCTGAATGGTAGGGTAATTGCTTAATACTGTCTCAATTTCTCCAAGCTCAATACGGAAGCCTCTTACTTTAATTTGCGAATCCTTCCGTCCAACAAATTCAATGACACCATTAGGTAAAAGGCGCACTAAATCACCTGTGCGATACATTTTTTGATCTGGTTTAAACAGATGCGGGACAAAGACCTCGGCTGTTTTTTCAGGCTGATGTAAATATCCTGCTGCCAAGCCAACCCCAGCAATACATAGTTCGCCTGTTACATGAACTGGGCAAAGCTGTTCATCCTCATTCACTACATACATCTCATAATTGGCAATCGGTTTGCCGATAGGAATACTAGATTGCATGTCTGTAAGCTGACTTTTTATCTTAAAGTAGGAAGTTAACACTGTACATTCAGTTGGTCCATAAACATTTATAATTTCTGTAGAATATCCGAACTTTTCTTGCCATTTTTGAACAATGGCAGGCAATAGAGCTTCGCCGCCGACGGATAAATATTGTAGTGTCATCAACTTGTCCCGATACTCTACAGGTAAATGTGTGGCTAATTGTGTAAAGAAAGCGTTTGGTACAGTTGCTGTTGTTACTCGCTCTCGTGCAATCATATCAGCAAATGCTTCTATTGAAAGACGCTCAATACTTGTGAGCATATGGAGTCTTGCACCAGAAAAGAAAGCGGTAAAAGTCTCTGTCACAGAGGGATCAAAACTGTAAGAAATAAACTGAGAAAATACACCTTCTTCAGTCGAATGGTAAATTCTTTGATTATCTGTAATTAGGTTAATAACGGCTGTATGTTTAAGCAAAACACCTTTAGGTTTACCAGTAGAACCAGATGTATAAATAATATAGGCTAAATCGGATGGATGTAGGTTACATGGCAAATCCTCTTTTGAAAGGCCACTCTCCATTTGATTGATTGTTAGCACTGTGTGTGATTGGAACTTATTATGTATTAGGTCATTCAGTAAGTCACTATATTCGTTTTTCGTAATGATAAATGGTGCACCTGTATCATGTAACAAATACTGGCAACGTTCTTTTGGATAACTAGGATCGATAGGAACATAAACACCACCCGCTTTTAGCACACCTAACAAACTAATAATAGTTTCCTTACTACGGTCCATGATAATTGCCACATAGTCACCTTTTTGAAGACCATTGGCTAATAGCATATGTGCAACTTGGTTGGACTGTTCATTTAACTGACGATAGGTCATCTTGCCATCTTCATAGGATAGAGCGATACGGTCTGCAAATTGCTGTGCTACTTGATAAAATACTTCTGGTATTGTGATAGTTTTATCATAGTCAGCCATAGTGCGATTTAATGTTTGATAAGCTAATGTATCCTCTTCATTTAATAGCTGTGTATGATTGGATAGTAGCTTCTCTTGTTTAGAAAAATGCTTATTAAACTGTGATGTAGGACAATCAAATTCTCGTTTATTATTCAATCATTACAACCCCTATTCTAGAAAAGGGCAGTCACTTATGCAGGAAATTTTAAGTCCGTTAGCTCTGACAGAAAGTATTCTGTAGAAGCTAAGGGACCAAAAACACCGTATAAGGGCAGCCCTTTCTCTTTTTATTTCACTACAAAGGTATTGACAACATTCAATAATTCTTCAGATAACTCGGATAGTACTTGTGCTTCTTCAGATACTTGCTGTACTGTATTTAGCTGAGAGGCAGAAGTTGCAGCTACTGCTCTTGTACTATCTTTAGAGTTGATGGAGAAGTCCTCCATATCTTTAACAGCAGAAGTGACTTGTTCCATGCCAGCCGCCATTTCTTCAATAGTTGCGGATAGCTCTTGTATTTGCCCTGTTACATGATGAATAGATGTTAAAATTTGACTAAATGATTGTTCTGAATCGTTGATCATGACAATACCATGATCAACTTCCTCTACCGCCCGAACCATGATATTAACAGATTCATTCGTATCGTGCTGAATATGAGATATAAGCGTGGAAATTTCCCGGGCTGAGGCCTCAGACTGTTCAGCTAGCTTACGCACTTCATCAGCTACAACGGCAAATCCACTGCCAGCTTCTCCTGCACGAGCAGCTTCAATGGCTGCATTTAAGGCTAGGAGGTTTGTTTGAGAGGCAATGCCAGTAATAATGCCGACAATTTCTTCAATTTTATTAGAATGATCGCCCAGCAATTTAACAGATGCCGCTGATTGATTGACTGCCTGACTAATCGCATTCATTTGAGCGACAGACTTATTAGTTGAATCATTCCCTCTTTCAGCTTCCTCAGATGCTAAAATAGAAGATTCTGAAATCTGATTGGATGTCATCGCAATACGTTGAATTCCAATACTCATTTCTTCTATTGTAATTGTACTTTCTTTAGCTCTTTGAACTTGAAGATCAGCTGAACTCGCAATTTCTTGCATGGAAGAAGCTACGGTATTGTAGGAATCAGAAGTTTCCTGCATATTCGTAGACAAAATATTAGCTGTGTTTGATACACGTGCTGATACATTTGTTGTACTTTTAATAACAGTTTTTAAGTTTTCAATCATCGAATTAAAGTTTTGAGTAAGCGTTCCTACTTCATCCGTTGAAGTAACTGGTAAAGGCTCAAGCTCTAAATTACCATTTGCTACTTTTTTAGATTGTAAGGATAGCTGCTGAATAGGTGTTAATTTTTTTCTTAAAAGAGTATACACAGCAATAGATGAACCAATTAAGAAAATAACCGTTACTACCAATGTCCAAAGTGCCTCTGACATAGCCTTGCCAGTTACCATCGACACGTCATAATCAATAGCATACGCAGCTAGCATATTTCCATCATCATCTAAAATTGGTGTAAGGCCAGTTTTATAGCTACCAAATTCATCGCTATAGATATCTGTAGCTGTAGCCTCTTTTGTCTCAAAAACCTCTTTAATTCTCGCTAGGAAATCAGGCGATAAACCCATAGCAATCATGTCCTGATTATACTCAGCTCCTAGTTTAAGTATACTAGAAGAAAGGACAGGTGCATTAATATTTTCCCCATTAACAGTTATTAAAAAGAGATTGGTAATGCTATCTGAATAATCATTAATAGCATCCATTTCCTTCGTCAGTCGAAGGGCATCAGGGTTACTGTCTGAAGGATTATCTAATATCGATTTCAATGTGTTAACATCAATTGTTTTGGCTAAGATCATGCCTTTGTCATCAAGTGATTGATTCATATCTGTTAAATTACTATTTCTTACTATATAATAAGAAAGACCTAAAGTAACTAATCCAAACAGTAATAAAATACTTACCATTATAGCAGTTATTTTCTTACTAATAGACATATGCTGCTTCTTACGTTTTTTCATGCTTTTCCTCCTAATTATATTATACCGATTATTTCATGTTAAGGATGAGAAATGGGTATTTAATCGATGAAATAAAAGCTCATTCAATGTAATGTCGTGGTGTCATTCATAGAATTCTAGATGCATTCTCAATAAATATATACCAGTGAAAAATAATCTAATTATCCCCTAACAATAAACTACTATACTGCCAAAAAAAATGATTCACAACCCAGAAAACTTACTATTTGAAGTGTAGATTTTAGTAGATGAATGAGAATTTTTAGTGTTTTAGTCTATGTATTTTTCAGCTTAGACGATATTTTTACGAAAATTTAGAGGCTATTTAATATAAAAAACAAGTATGCTCAAAACTGAGTCAAATTTAATTTAATTAAAATTTGGCTAAAATCTTATTTTTTAATCTCTCGTTAAGTCTTTTTGCCTATTAGGGAATGTCATTTCTTCTAGAAAATACTATTGCTTATCGTAGTTTTGTTACGGGAATAAAATATAAAAATGTAAAAAAAGGCTTTCTCTTTATTCGTAAATGAATAAAGAGAAAGCCTATTATTTTTTACGGCTGTCTGGGATTACCGATGATACCTGGCATTATATTGGGGAGTCCTGGCAATAATGGGGGTGGGAAGCCTGGGAATTGTCCCCCTGGAAATGGCGGATATGGCCTTGGTGGTTGTGGTGGATAAGGTTGTGGTGGATAAGGTTGTGGTGGATAAGGCTGTGGTGGATAAGGTCTTGGTGGATAAGGTCTCGGTGGATATGGCCTTGGTGGGTACGGTTGCGGCGGATAAGGTGTCGGATAGGGTGGTGGATAAGGTGGTGGATAGGAATTACCAGGAGGTGCTCCTGTACCAGCCGCGGTTATTTGGCTAACATCAACAGTCACTATTTGACCGTTATCTAATTGAATTTCAGCAGTTCTTCCTCCTGTTCCAAATGTTCGAATTAATGTACCTGAATAAGTCCCAGTAGGAAGTGTCACCCATATTTTCATTCCTGGACGGAATTGACTGTTAAAATCTTCAGGGGCCAATCTAGGATAAACCAATGAAACACACCTTTCTTCATTTTCTTTAACATATGCCCACTTACTGTGAGTGTCATAGGCTATAGGCTAGTTGATAATTAAGTGGAATATTGTTATAAAATATATCAATTTTCATTATAATAGGGGAAAAGAGCTAAAGGGTGTTTAGCAGATGGCAATCATTAAAGTGAAAAAAATAAACATAAAAAATTTACGGAATGTACGACATGGTGAGATTATTCTGGCTGTTAACTTTGAGACCTTCTTAAAAGCAAATGTTGTTGGACTATACGGACAAAATGGCTCAGGGAAGACAACCATTGTTGATGCGTTTGGTTTATTGAAGACCCTTATCTCAGGTTGGCTTGCTGAAGTGAAGCTGCCCTCGCAAGAGAAGCGGCTAATTTTAGCAGGCGAGGATACAGCCAGTCTTGATTTTGAATTTTTAGTTGAGAATCAATTTGGTACATTTTTTGTCCATTATTATGTAGAGCTGCAGGAGGATCAACATCGGCTCTATACAACACTGGAACGTCTCACGTACCGAGAAAATGACAAAGGAAAACGCTCAAAGGTGTTAATGGCTATGACAGAGAATGGTATTCAAATTCGTAACTCTCATTTGCCTGATATGAGTGAACAAGCACGTATTCAATTGCTTGTTATTCAACAATTAGCAAGAAAGGAATATCGATCCTTTCTCTTTCATAAAGATTTGAAGCCATTATTACAGGAACGGCTTACCGAGCAAGAAATACAGCTGCTCCAAAATATGGCCGTTGATTTTAATCGAGATTTACATGTAGTGAATAATCAAAATATTGCTCCTCTATTTGAAGAACGTATCATGCCATTTAGTATTCATTTAGAGAAAACAAGAGGGCAAATTCCGTATGATTTAAAGGGTCCTGCATTATTGCCAGAGGATGAATTCTATGCCTTATGTGAAGTGATTGAACAGAGTAACCGAGTGCTAGCTGCTATTATTCCAGGTCTAACTATTAAAATCAATATCATTACAAAGCAAACAATGGATGATGGTGGACAAGGCATCCGTTTTGAATTTTTATCGCAGCGTGGAGAGCAGGAATTACCCTTACGAACAGAGTCTGAAGGGATATTGAAGATTATTTCAGTTCTTAGTGTATTGATTGCCGTATATAACAATCCAAATGCTTGTGTCGTGATTGATGAATTAGATTCAGGTGTTTTTGAATATTTGCTAGGTGAGTTGTTAACAGTGATAGATGAGGATGGAAAAGGACAGCTTTTTTTCACATCCCATAATCTACGAGTGTTAGAGGTGCTAGCTATTAAAAATTTATGGTTTACGACAACGAATGAAAATCACCGTTATATGCAGTTAAAGGGCATTAAAGAAGTAAATAATGCCAGAGATGTCTACTTGCGTGCTATTCAGCTTGGCGGCCAGGATGAAGAGGTTTATAAGGAGACTAAAACATTTAAAATTAAGCGTGCTTTTCGTAAGGCAGGTGTGCACCATGACTAAAAAAGTACTTTTAATCATTGTTGAGGGGCAGACGGAGCAAATTATTTTAGAGGATTACTTGGATGCTTACTTCGCGAATGCAACTATACGATTTGATGTCCAGCGTGAGGATGTATTAACAAAATGGGATGCCCATAAACGCATCCCGAATATTAAAAACAGTGTTATACGGGTAATCCAGAGTTATTTAGAAAAATATAAATTTTTGGCGAAGGATTTAACTGCTGTTGTTCATATAACAGATGCAGATGGTTGTTTTATTGCACCAGAATGCGTCCAAGTCGATGAGAAAATTGAGCAAAAATTGTTTTATACTGAGGAAGCCATTTTAGTGAAGTCTAATAAGCGTAAGGAGCAAATTGAACAGCGCAATGAAATGAAGGCGAGAAATGTCAGAATTTTAATTGCCAATGACCATTTTAGTATTAATCGCTTAAAAGTGCCTTATCAATTATTTTATTTCTCTACAAACTTAGAACATGTACTATGGGATGAACGCAATGAAATCCCAACAGAGAAAATCCACAAGGCGGATGAGTTTATAGAAAACTTGTCTGGTACAATCGAAGATTATTTAAAGGCTTATTTGCCAGTCGATACTGAATTACCATATAGGGAAAAAATGAAAAAAAGCTGGTCATATTTAATGGAAGGAAGCCATTCATTACAGCGAGGAACGAATGTACCCCTTTTATTTGAAATGATAAAAACAGACGTACAATAAAACAGGTGACATATGTTTCGTCACCTGTTTTTGTTTTATATCTCTTAATGCGTTTGTTCATAACTTCGAATATGAGCTAAAATGGCTGGGTCCTTAATTTTAGTATCTTCACTTAGCAATAAAAGCTTTGCCATAATTTCAGCTGTCCGTGGATCATCGTCCACCATAGGTAAAAATATACGTCCACGATGCTGAGATGGGACTGCGACAATCGGTATCATCGAACCACCGACTTGATGAACGATACCGCTGCCTAAATGCAAGGAATAGCTTGCTAATTTACCTTCAATAAGGACATGTTGTTTTTTAGTTTCTACGTTGGATAGTTTTAATAATTTAGCTAATTCTTCAACGATAATACTCCGCATGTCAACAGTAGAATGACTGGCCTCAGGGTCGACACCACCAACATGGGCAACGCTGACAACGAGGTCCATATCCCGCATAACCTCGGAGAAGATTGCGGCTGGAATATCATCTAAGACGATATCTTTTCCTGTTAAACGGTTGTAGAAATAAACACCTTCGATTGTAGGTGCTTCGATTTCTGCTGGAGTAAACCAGTCTGCCTGCGCATACAAGGAAGCCACTATATTTTCTTTGTAATACACCTTACGAGGTCCAGTTTCATAACTAATTTGCCAGCCTCGTGTTTTTAACAAGGCTACTGTTTGAGATGGATTGACTTGATGTCCCGCATAACGCAATGATTGTTTTCGTCCTTTTTCGTCTGCATTTATAAGGTATAGTTCACGGAACACTTGTTTAAATGGCTGTTGTATTTTGTGCTCGAACATATAGGCTTGCCATTGTCTCCATTGACCACTTTCAAGAAGATGATAAGGATGAGCAATCATTAAGGTTGTTGTTGGAGCCAAATTCACAACGTTACCTGATAGTACTTGTAAGCCCTCTGGTGTTATCATCCCAACATGCTCGCCGCTAATAAAGACAAGCTTTTGTAAAAGAGGAGCTAGAATTGGGTGAGCTAACAGGTTGATTAGCTCTTCCGCTGAAAATATGGTTTCTAATGCCATTGCCTGCTCAAGTGCTGGACGTGCACGTTTATATTGCTCTTGCAAATCTTTGCGAGCTTCTTGAAGAGTGACAACGTCAGCATGCTTTTTTAAAGCAGTAGGTATGTTTTTTAGTCGTTTACCATCTTTTTCAACAAATATCGTAATAGTTGCATCTTCTTCGATTTGTAAATGCGCTGTTATTTGTTCGATAGGCTGTGCTTTAAATAAATGCTGAATATCGTTAAAGGCTGATAATTCCATTCGCCATATGAAGCGAGTGGCTTCCCCATCTCCAGCATTACGGGCTAAATTTTCTAGTGCAATACTAGCTGCTCGTGCCTCACTTGCCCTACGTTGAGCGCCAAATTGTTTACTCTCCTTTAAAAATTGTTGAATAAATTGGTAACGATCTAGAGCATCTTTGTCATCTGCTGATTTTAAAGGAATAAGTCCAAGTGCACGTAGTTTATCTTTATTGCGCTTTTCTTGAATTTCTTTCATTAATGGTTTCGGACTAAGTTTGCCAATGGCTGTATCTGCATATAACTGAGCTCGACGATGGTTGGCTCCTTCAGAAGCATATTTTGCTGCATCATATACAACTTTAAATTTCTTCGAACCCAATGTTTGGTAAGCACTTTGGAACCATGCTAAATCAAAGGCGCCATCACCAAAATCTTCTGCCGTTATGCTGGAGAAGAGAGCTATCTGATCTTTGGCAAAATCTGATAAAGAATCTGTAGTATGAGCGATAAAATACCAAGCTGATTCCTTTAGTCCTTCCCAGTCAATCACTTCACTGACAAGGTCAATCCAATGCTGGTTATACATCATAGCTTCAATTAAACGCTCTTTAGAAATCTCTGTTTTTTGCCATGCTTCTTTTAATTGCTGTGCCGTTTCTTCTTTTTTAGGATAGCAGCTAGTTAAAAGGCGGGAGAATACATCTTTCTTCGTTTCAGCCTGCCATATATAGCCTCGCGAAAGCTTTTCACCATCAAGTGCCTGTAAAATTTGCAGGAAATAATCAATCCCTTCAAAGTAAGAAATGCTACTAGCCAGCTTGGTAACAGCTGTTGGAGTATCACCACGCTTCAGTTCTATAGCTAAGATGCGATCTATAGCTTCATTACGAATAGCAAGGAAATCCGTTAAGTCATCAAACGATTGATAGCGATCTAGTAGTTTACTTGGTTCAGTAAATATTTCTGAGGCAAGAGTATTCGTAAAAATGGCTTCATATAAATGGTCTTGCTTTAATAGACCAGCTTTAAAGGCATCTAAATATTGGAATAATGATAAATCGTATAGAATTGGGCTATAATTTTCTTTTTGCATACGTTTTGTTAGCTCTTCATTGATGGCAAGCATTTTAGCATAGTCTTCATAAGTTGCATAATTCGATAGTCGATCGACAAATGCCTCAATAATATCTAAGTCGATAATTGTAGAGGTAGATTGATAGTAGTAATAACCTTTATCTCTTACATTCACTAGCCATTGATCAGCAGGGATTTGATGTAATAGCTGAAGCACAATACCAGCTGCCTGATTGAAGCTATTAAATACCGGTGTATGTCTTTCTAGTAATGAAACTGCTTCTGTATGCAGTGTTGTCTCTCCTGAAATATTTTTGATATCTTGTGACAAAACAGAAAAAATTTGTTGAAGTGTATAGTGATATTTCAAGGAATTAAATTGAGCAACATATTTTTTTATTTCTTCATACTGAAAGAATGGTTGTATAAGAACATGGGCTGCTTCAGAAAGGTCATGCGCAGCAGGGTATTCAGATAGATGACTATAAAAATTAAAATACGCTAAGTCTTCACTGCTAAAGGATGATGATTGAATCCATTGAACAATAGCCTCTGGGATAGGATAAACATCCAAACTAGCATGTCGCTGACTGTCTGTTTTAGTGGCCAATATACTGTATTTTTGTCCTAAAGTAGTGGTCATTTTAGTGTCATTCCATTGAAAAGTTTCATATTCAAAATCAGCATATTCATCAAGAATATGAATAAGTTGCTCTAACTTGAAGAGAAGCTTATCTAAATCATATTGGAAAAATTTTTCAATGGGTGTAGGTGTTTGTACATATAAAGGTATAAGCTGTTGCCAAGGTTCTTCACTGTTCATTTTGATGGAGCTATTGGTAATGCTATCGTATGAAATAGGGGCATGTGGTGTATACAAGCCAAAGCCATTGCTTTCGTTATATTCTGGTACATCCCTTGCTACTAATTGTTCTAAAAATACTTGTTCATTTTTTGTTATCTTTGGTAATAGTGAGCATAATGCCGTAATTTGCTCGTTAGCTAAATTGTAGTCCTTAGAGGCCTCTAATAATAATTCAAGACCGCCAAGCCTCTTTAGCTGTTTATTATCTTTTATTAATCGTTCAGCGCTTTGCAATACATGATCTTGTGGTTGTACTTTCAAGAGTGAAATAGCTTCTTTTCGCAGAGCCCCAGATTTATTAGCTAAAAGATCCTCAATTTTTGCTATTTCTTCTTGGGTTGGTGTCAGGGCATGTATTTTTTTTAATGCAAGGGAACGATTGATAGAGCTTCGATCTCGTAAAGAATTGAATAGAAATTCACGCTGTCCTTGTGTGATTGGATCAAGACAATAAATATTCAATAGACCAATCCTACTTGATGGTGGATAAGCATCTGAACGTGCGATGATTCGTTGGAATAACTCTTCATCCTGAAGATAATGCGCAAGAATGATTTGTGTTGAAATTAAGTCTTCGAATGACAAGTGTACAAAGACAAAAGATAAAGGCTTGCCTGTAATGGATAATCCGTCTTTTGTCATTTCATTTTTTGCCCATTCAAGCTGTTCAAATAAAGGATATTCTATGCCTTGTAGCTGTGAATTTTCTTTCATAAAGCCTTGAAGTGTTTTTTCCCATTCGTTATCTCTCGCATATTCACTATTTATATAGTGGTTGGCATGAATGAAATTATTCCATGCAAATGCAAATAACTCGATATCCTTCGTTGTTAAAATTAATTCCTTCACAAAAGGCGCTGTAAAGGAGATTTTTGATAGATTCTTTAAAAAGGCTAATGTTGTAAGCTGAATATGCTTGTCTCGCTTTAAGAGATCAGCTAATAGCAATTCTAGCTTCGTATAGTCTTTTGTAGAAGTCGCCCATAATGCGACGTAAATATCAATGGTACGTTCACTTTTTAGCAGCTGTTCGGTGAAATGATCATCTTCCATCGCTTGGATGGCTAAAGACAAAACTTCTTCCGTAATTTTTTGATTTTCAAAGCTACTATAGCCAAGTCCCATCCATGTATCGACCGCTCGAATAACAGAGGAGAACCTTGTTAGTTGATGTTCCTGGATAAGTTTCATCATTTTTAGTTGTGCATCTAGATTCCCATGGTCAATATTTTCTACAATTGCTTGTCGAAGCCCTTCTTGACGTGCAGCCGCTACTAATAATTTACCAAGTGCTTCATGCATCCGACCATTGCTTGATTTAAAAATGCCACGAATGAGGGGATGACCGAAAAAGGTACTGCGGTGCTCATCAAATAAAATACTTTCTATCTTTTCTTCAATGATAGGATTTTCTAAGGATAACTCTTCAGCAAGCAATTGCTCAAATACATGAAAGCTCATTACTTTTTCATTTTCGTTTTTCAATACATAGGAGCTATAGTTAGGGTATGTACCATGCTCATATTGGCTGTGGTGAGCTAGTAAATCTTGTAAACCAATTTCCTCAAATGTCAGCATCTCCTCTATTAATTGTAGACATTGAAAAAGATGATCTTGTACGGACGAGGCTGACCGAAATGAGCGACGTAAACTATCAGTTTGGAATATCGTAGCATCAAAACGTAAAGCTAATTTCTTGATATGGGATGCCCGTTCCTGTGAAGAAAAAAGTGTAAGCACTTCTAATAATGGTCCGCTAAATAGTTCCTCTAGTGATTGAACGTGCTGTTCTGTAATAAGCTGTTCAATATCATAATTCCGATTGTCCATATATTTTAGTAATGCAGCCGCTAATGGCTGTATAGTTGACGGTGCTGTGTCAACTATACTTTGAAAATGTGTTTTTTGTTCATGTGAAAGTGTCATGAAACATTCCTCCTTACCAAATTCGTCCTGCAAGCATTGTTAATTTAATAAATGTAAAAACATCGTCCTCCTGTACAGCTAGTGGTGAGTTAAGCGAATCTATGGTCTCCTCATTATGAAGGACTAAAAAAAGTTCATCTTGAAAAGCTTGGAGCATTGTAGAGACGGCTTGGTCTACTGGTTGGAATGAACCGTTTTTTTTCTCTCCAAAATGGACTTTGCCGTACTGAGCAGCATGATCTAATTGCTGATCGGTTAAATATAGATGGAGAGGCGTATCTACCATTTTTTCGTTATATTGTTGTACCTGTTGTGTGACAATCTTTATAAGTAAATCCTGTAAATTTATGACAGGCTCTTCGATAAAAAATGGAATCTTTTGAAGCTTACGTGATTTCTTACCGATTACTTTTTGTTGGTAAAATAAACGCAATCTAACACCTCCTTACAATAATTTCATTATACAAGAGGGGTAGCTGTGAAAAGAATAAGGCATACGAAGCTAGTTGCATAAATATTTTTGGGAAATGTGTAACAAAAAATAGTGTATTACGGATGATTTGTAAGGTAAAAAGAGAGGGAAGTTCTGCTAAAGGATACTTCAAAAATAGAACGTTTGTACGATTGTTTTCGTTGGGGTATGTATCATTTTGCGCTCTAACACAAATAGTAGAGAAAAGACAGAGGATGTTACGCAAGTATTTTTCAGGAATAAATACGTATGGAAATATATACTAAAAAACGAAGGTGCTTTTCTTACTTGAACAATTATTTGCCCAAGCTGTAAAGCTATTAAAAAATCCATTACTGCTTCTAGTGAATGGATTTTTTATGAGATTTCTAGTAAGACATCATTTCATTCCTTATTTCATAAACTTTATAGGTATGATTTATCAAGCTAGAAGGAGGCAAAGTCATTCAAATACATGTTGTACGGGCTGGCGAGTCTTTATGGGGTATTGCGGAGGCATATGGGACTACAGTTCAAAGTATTGTAGACGCCAATAAAATTCCAGAGCCAAATCGTTTAGTCGTGGGGCAAGCACTCGTTATTCCAATTGTCGGCAGTTTTTATTATGTACAGCCAGGAGATAGTCTATGGTCAATCGGGCAACGATTGGGTATTAACTATGTAACACTTGCACAAGTAAATGGTATTAATCCGAACCAACCATTAGCTGTTGGGATGAGATTATATATTCCGCAACCACCAAAAACCAGAGCAGAAACGTTAGCATACTTAGAACCAAGGGGTACTTCTGTTAGTGAGGTGCTTTTGGATCAAGCCAGAGAAGCGGGTCCCTATTTAACATACTTGGCTTTATTTAGCTACGAAGCCAGACGAGATGGCACCTTACGGATACCGCCTAGTCAAGGTGTACCTCAGATTACGGATGATACTGGGGCTTCTTTGGCAATGGTTGTTACGAATCTGGAAAACTTCAGTTTTAGTGGAGAGCTAGCGAGAGATATTTTTCAAAGTACGGCTGTTCAGGATTTACTCTTTGATAATATTCTTGCAGAGGCTAATAAGCTAGGTGACGTTAAGGATATCCATTTTGATTTTGAAAATTTACCAGGCGATCAACGAGAAGCCTATAACAATTTTTTAAGAAGAGCTGTGGAGAAGTTTCATGCTCAGGGTTACACAGTATCTACTGCGTTGGCTCCAAAAACAAATGCAAGTGATCGAGGTCCATGGACTGCGGGACATGATTATAGGGCACATGGTGAGATAGTGGACTTTGTTTTACTAATGACCTATGAATGGGGTTATTCAGCAGGACCACCAATGGCTGTTTCCCCACTTCCTGAAGTGGAGGAAGTGGTCAAGTATGCGGTGAGTGAAATACCTGCAGGCAAAATTATGCTGGGACAAAATTTATATGGTTATGATTGGACGTTACCATTTGTTCAGGGGGGGCCTATTGCAGAAGCATTGAGTCCTCAACGAGCTATTGAGACTGCCAAACGTTACAATGCGGCAATTCAATATGATTGGAGAGCACAAGCTCCGTTTTTTGAATACTATGATGAACAAGGTAGGGCACATATTGTATGGTTTGAAGATGCAAGATCCATTCAAGCTAAATTTAATCTTGTTAAACAATATAATCTTCGGGGGATCGGCTATTGGAAATTAGGACTACCATTCCCTCAAAATTGGCTATTAATTGGTGCTAACTTTGATGTGGTAAAGAAATGATATGCGATAGAAGAATAGGGTTTACCCAATGTATTTTCGGCGTAGTTGGTAATTATCTGTAAAATTGTTTCTAAATATAGGAATCTGTATTATAATTATGGTAAATTGTATTTTAGGAGGGATATTTTGGGTAAATTTAAAAAGTTAGGAATCATTTTAACATCAACAGCTTTTTCTGTTGGTATGCTAGCACCAATATCGCAGGCATCAGCAAATGTAAAGGAATCATCGGAGCGTATTGAAATTCAAGTAGCTTCAACTGAAACAAAAATTACAAAAAATATGCTGATAAAAAAGCTCCGTTCACTATTCCCGGAAGAGTTCAAATTTGTAGCGGATCAAGATTTTAATTCTGGACCTGGACATTTCTATAGAGATGATACAACGGTGCGATATGAACTAAATTTCTATAAAACCATTAAAGGTAAAGATGTACATGGTAGTTTTGTATTTAAGGGTGATGATTTAGAATTAGAACACTTTTATTATCAGCCTGCAAATATGGCAGAGGCAATCTATCCAGCAAAGTATTCAGAGAATGAAGCACAAAAAATTGCGCAAAAATTCCTGGGTAAATTTGTGAATTCGGATAATTTTAAACTTCGAGATGATAATAACGAATATGGTTTTAATATTACTAGACCGTTATCAGAACCAATTACTTACTCCTTTACCTATTCACCAATTTATAATGGGGTTCTTATTGGAGATCAAAGTATAACTATTAATGTTCTGGCAAATGGTGATGTTACCGGGATGTCTAGTAATGCAGAGTCTATTAGTAAAGCTTCTTTTGATAATTTAGATCAAAAAAAGAAAGAAGAAGATGTGTTGGCGCAAGTTCGTGAAAACCTAGCTATGGAACTTCGTTATTATATTGATTATGATTACAGATCTGACCAAAGTAACGTGAAGCTTGTTTATGCGCCTGTTACAGGGTTCAATGGTGTACATGCTCTTAATGGGCAATGGCAGACAGCAAATGGCTTCACTGAACAGTTGCCGAAGACAAAGAGTGTTGAAAAAATTTCAGCACAACCGCTACCTCCAAGAAAGAACGGTATAACGGCAACTGAAGCTGAAGAATTCGCAAAAAATTTCTTAAAAGTTGATGAGAGTAAAGCAAAGCTTACGATCGATTTAGTAGATGAAAGAGAAAATGACAATGGTGAGACGATCTACTCTGTAAACTATACGTATATGTATGGCAATGGTGGATCGGGTAGCTCTTTAGAAATTAATAAGGCGACAGGTGAGCTAGTTCAGTATCATGACCTATCAAGAGACTTTTTAACAGATAACAAAGTAAACGCTATTTCTAAGGACGCTGCATTGAAGAAGGCAATCGATTACTTAAAGGAATGGGCACCTTCGTATTTACATGAATATTCAATGCCAATAGAGGATGCTGTATTTGATCAATATAGTAAGGACTATTACTTCACCTTCCCACGCATCATGAATGGAATTGCAGTTGTAGGAGATGGTTTACATGTAGGGATTGGGGCTGATGGAACCTTACGCTCATTAAGTGTTAATAAGCAGAAGATAGATAACTGGCAGCCGATTAAAAATGTCATATCAGCTGACAAAGCAAAAGAAGCTTATAGCAAAGCACTTACATTGCAATTACAATATGTAAAACAAGATACAGAGAGTAAACTACATTACGATTTAGTCTATGCGCCTACTTACAATGGCAGTTTATATAACCAGATAGATGCTGTGTCTGGTGAATGGCTAAATAATGTAGATGGCTCCACAGAGAAACCAGTTATTTCTCATCCAACAGCTGCCAAAGAGTTGAACTATTTATTCAATCAAAATGTGTTAGATGTAAAAGATATAGCAAACTTTAATGCGGACGCTGCTGTAACAAAAGGAGAAGCATTGAAAATTTTATTGCATTCCTTAACATATGGTTACTATGGTAGTGGAGATGGAGAAAAGCAATCCTTCAACAATATTGATAAAAAACATCCTCTCTATGGGGTAGTAGAGCAAGCTGTTAAAATGGGCATCATTCAGCCAGCTAATCAATTTGCATTAGATGCTACTCTGAGTCGTCAAGAGTTCGCAGAGTGGTCAATCAAACTATTACAATTAGACAATGTTGCTAAGTATAAGGATATTTATAAATTAAACTTTGCTGATGCAGCTTCAATTGATCCAGCGTATACAGGCTATATTGCATTAGCAAATGGTATGGGTCTGATTGACGCACAGCAAAATAACTTTAATGCTACGAAGAGTGTGTCATATGCTGATTTAGCTGTCTCAACAGTCCGTTTAGCAAAGGCTATTCAAGAAAATAAAGTTGATCGCAACTTCTATTATTAAGTTATATGTCATAAAAAGGGCATTTCCTCATTAGAGGAGATGCCCTTTTGGGGTTAGTTTATAGCAGAATGGGGAAATAATATGAAAAGAAAGGAGTGTACAACTAGATGAAATTAAAATTATTATTAGCGATTTCTTTCGTAATGGTTATATTGTATGGCTGTAACAAAGAAGAGGTGAAGGATGTACCTACTAATGCGCCGGCAGATCAGAATGCTTCACAACAGACTGGTGATACGCCTACAGACCAAGTGACATTCAATTTTTTAGAGTTTTCATTAGATGTTGATTATTCTGCTACGGAGTCATACGAGGTAGAGTATGAAAATAAAAAAACAGGTATCTCAGCGAAGTTACAGGATGATCGACAAAATGTAAAGTTACAGGGTGATGAAGCCTATACAAAACTAGAGCCGTTATTTAAGCAGTTAAATTTTGATTCTACCACTCCAAATGATGAAGTGATTGATCAAGTAATTAAAGTTTTTAATATTGAAGATAACTATCAGTCCATTGAAGTCGAAGTAGAGTTTATGGACGGAAATGAGAAGGAATTCAAACGACTACCTTAAAAATGAGACAAGCCAGCTAAAGCGTTAGCTGGCTTTTACATGTATGAACGCTAACGTTCCCAATGTCGATGCTTTGCAAGGAGTTGAATAAAAGAAGGTAAGTTATTAGCAACCCCATTTTTATTGGCGAGATGCTGTGAAAACGATACATTTTTAGCAAGGCCAATTGTTTTAAAGTGCTGGTAGGCTTCTTCAATAAATTGCTCTGCTTTAGCTTGTTGATTCAAATCATGGAAGGAACCAGAAACGTAAATCCCATCATAAAGTACGGAAGAAGCAGTGGCAAATGTTTCATGAATCTCAAAGCCATTTAGTAACCCCTGTTTTGTACTAACTAATTCAACTACTATATTTTTGCTCAGCAGTGTAGCTATTAGCTCATTTAAATTTTCTTCCGTATTTTCTGCTACAATCACCGCTACTTTAAAAGTTTTGACACTTTCTACTGCATTCAAGATTTGGCTAACAGCAGGGGAAGTTTGCATTATGTGCGGGACCTCTACTTGTACAGGAGGTACGATACCAATATTATCTGCAATAGCTGTAGCAAGGGAATGGCTGACATGAGCAAACATATCAACAACTTGTTTTCGAATGGCTTTGCTTTTTACTTTTCCCAGTTCGAAGCTAAAAGCATTGATGATATGTTCCTTTTCAATCTCTGTCATACTCAGCCAAAATAACCTAGCTTGTGTAAAGTGGTCTTTAAAACTTTCACTGCGGGCGCGTACCTTATGTCCCTCTACTTTTTCCTCATAATGTGTATAGCCACCTTCTTCCTCAGAGACAGGGGACGGTGTATTATCAGCTAAGGAATTTTTATGGTAGCTAACTTGCCCAACATTAATCGTTTGTCGACCATAGCCATCTCGTTGATTATTATGGAAGGGACAGATGGGTTTATTAATAGGGATCTCGTGAAAGTTTGGGCCACCTAATCTTATTAACTGTGTATCTGTATAGGAGAATAAGCGGCCTTGTAATAAAGGATCATTAGAGAAGTCAATGCCAGGTACAACATGTCCTACATGAAATGCAGCTTGTTCTGTTTCAGCAAAAAAGTTGTCCACATTTTTATTAAGCGTCATTTTGCCAAGGATACGGACAGGAACTTCTTCTTCAGGCCATATTTTCGTTGCATCTAAAATGTCAAAATTAAATTTGAATTCATCTTCGAGCGGAATAAGCTGCACGCCGAGTTCCCACTCCGGATAATCCCCTCGTTCAATGGATTCCCATAAGTCTCTGCGGTGGAAATCAGGATCTTTACCAGCTATGATTTGTGCCTCATCCCATACTAACGATTTAACACCTAGAACAGGCTTCCAATGAAACTTAACAAAATGGGACTTCCCTTCAGAATTGATGAAACGATAAGTATTCACACCGAAACCTTCCATCATTCGATAGCTTCGTGGAATTGATCTATCTGACATATGCCACATAACCATATGGGCAGATTCCTGATTGTTTGCAATAAAATCCCAAAATGTATCATGGGCACTTTGAGCTTGAGGAATTTCGTTATTTGGTTCGGGCTTTACTGCGTGTACGAAATCGGGGAATTTAATAGCGTCTTGTATAAAAAATATAGGAATGTTATTTCCGACCAAATCATAATTACCTTCCTGTGTATAAAATTTTGTAGCGAAGCCACGTGCATCGCGGACGGTATCAGCGGAGCCTCTTGAGCCTGCAACGGTCGAAAAACGAACAAAGACAGGTGTTTTCGATCCTTTACCATTTAAAAATTGTGCTTTTGTAATGTCACTTGCACATTCATAGGTTTCAAAAATCCCGTGTGCAGCCGATCCACGTGCATGAACGACTCTTTCTGGAATACGTTCATGATCAAAATGCGTCATTTTTTCACGAAAATGAAAATCCTCTAGTAAAGTAGGACCTCGATTGCCAGCCTTTAAAGAATGTTCATCCTCAGCTATTTTTAGCCCTTGATTGGTTGTGAGTGGTTGATTTTTATCACTTACTCGGAATGCTTCTAATTGATGTTGTTTTTGATTGATATCTTTTTTCATTTATAGAATCCTCCTTTATAAGTTACAACTACCTTCTACCCGCAGAGGATGTTCACAAACATTTTCAGCTCACAATTAAAATACGAAACAAAATGATTGCTGATTAAAAATGGATATGTTATTATTATCTCGAATTAAAGATAATTAAATTCGAAATAAGTGAGGGAGTCGTATGAAGGAAGACAATCGTAACTTAAAAGCATTTACGGTCTTGTTCCGAGCATATCAAACGATTCAGGAAGCAACAAAAAGGGATTTACTTCAATTTGACTTAAATCAAACCGAATTTTCAGTCCTTGAATTTCTGTATCATCGTGGCGAGCAGCCCATTCAAGTAATCGGCAAAAGAATATTAATTGCTAGCAGTAGTATTACGTATGTAATTGATAAGCTTGAACAAAAAGGCTATGTATATCGCAAATCTTGCCCTAGAGATCGACGTGTCACTTATGTATTGCTTACACATGAGGGACAAATTTTAATGGAAGAGATTTTCCCTAAGCATGAACAAAAAATAAATGAAATATTTGAAGTATTGGAGCCTCAGGAGCTGGATACAATGATTTTGTCCCTTAAAAAGGTTGGCAAAAATGCTAATGAACATTAAAAAAATTTAAATAAATATCTCGATTTCGAGATAATAGGAGGAGAATTTTATGAACCATTTAAAAGGTGTACACCACGTAACGGCTATTACAAGCAGTGCTGAAGAAAACTATAAATTCTTTACCTATGTATTAGGAATGCGTTTAGTGAAGAAAACAGTAAATCAGGATGACATTCAAACATATCATTTATTCTTTGCAGATGATAAAGGTAGTGCTGGTACAGATATGACGTTTTTTGATTTCCCTAACATTCAAAAAGGTGTACATGGTACGAACGAAATTTCAAAGACTTCCTTCCGTGTGCCAACAGATGCTTCCTTAGAATATTGGGAAAAGCGCTTTGATCGATTGCATGTAAAGCATACTGGTATTAAAGAGCAGTTTGGTAAAAAAACATTATCATTCGTGGATTTTGATGATCAGCAGTATCAGCTTATTTCTGATGAGCATGATACAGGAATTGCATCAGGTACGCCTTGGCAGGTCGGTCCTATTCCACTTAAATATGCTATTACAGGTTTAGGACCAGTATTTATTCGCGTAGCTAATTTCAATTACTTTAAAGATGTTTTAGAAAAAGTAATGCTGTTTACCGAGATTGGGGAGGAGGGTGACTTCCATCTATTTGAAGTAGGTGAGGGTGGAAATGGAGCCCAAGTGATTGTAGAACACAACACTGTGTTACCAGTAGCGCGCCAAGGTTTTGGTACTGTTCACCATGCAGCCTTCCGTGTAGAGGATCGTGCAGTATTAGATGAATGGACTGCGCGTTTTGAAAGCTTTGGTTTCCACACATCTGGCTATGTAAATCGTCATTTCTTTGAATCATTATATGCACGTGTAGCGCCACAAATTTTATTTGAGTTAGCAACAGATGGCCCAGGATTTATGGGGGATGAGCCGTACGAAACTTTAGGAGAAAAACTTTCATTACCACCATTCCTAGAACCAAAACGTACCCAAATTGAAGGCCTTGTTCGCCCTATAGATACTGTAAGAAGTTCCATTACGTTCGATAAAGAATATGAGTAATATTATTTTATTCAGTAGAGAATTTTTTCACTACTGAATGGTTACATATTGGATTGGGGGTTTAATGAATGGAATTTTCCAAATTAATTGATAAGCGTCGATCGGCGAACAATTTTTTAAAGGACGTAAAAATGACTGAGGAAGATATACGTCCAATTTTAGAGGATGTTAAACTTGCTCCGTCAGCTTTTAACTTACAGCATGCCAATTACATCGTTGTGTTAGATGAGACTATGAAGGAAAAAGTAAGAGAAGCTGCATATGGTCAATATAAAGTACATTCAGCTTCTGGGGTCATTCTTGTATTAGGTGATAAAAAAGCTTATAAAAACACGGCTGAACTAAGTCAGGGTATGGTGGACTTAGGGATTATCACAACATATGAGTTAGAAGAAATAGTTGCTGAGAATACTCACTTTTATGAAGATCGCGGCGATGCATTTATGAAAGAAGAAGCGATTCGAAATGCATCTTTGTCAGCAATGTTATTTATGCTAGCAGCGAAAAATCGCGGATGGGACACTTGTCCTATGATAGGCTTCGATAATCAAAAAATGCGTGAGCTTTTCAATGTGCCCGAAGAGCAAGAAATAGCTCTCATGATTACTATTGGGAAAGAAAAAGAAAGCAGTCGTCGTTTACGCGGTTATCGTAAGCCAGTCGAAGAATTTGCCACTTATTATTAAAGTGGTATAAAATTACAAAAGTTATATAAATACTATGAATAATATACATTTAGGAGGAAACATCGTGAAAGTAGTAGCCATCGTAGGGAGTATCCGTAAAGAATCTTATAATATGCAATTAGCTCAATTTATTGAAAAACGTTATGCCGAGAAATTGGATCTAGAAGTGTTAAGTCTGAAGGATTTACCGATGTACAACCAAGATATCGAAAATGAAGCACCACAAGCAGTACTTGATTTTAAAGCGAAAGTAAAGGCTGCAGATGCAGTGTTATGGATAACACCAGAATATAATGGAACTGTTCCAGGTGTGATGGTTAATGCAATTGACTGGTTATCTCGTGTAGATAAAGTAATGATTGGCAAGCCATCTATTATAATGGGTGCATCTATGGGGAATTTAGGTACTGTTAAAGCACAATTACATCTGCGTGATATATTATTCTCACCTGGTATTAATTCACCATTACTAAGTGGTAATGATGTTTATATCGGTGCTGTGCATACTAAATTTGATGAAGAAGGTAATTTGACGGATGAGGGTACAGTGAAATTCTTAGATGTAGTCATCGATAATTTCTTAAACTGGTCAAAAAAATACATTTAATTTAAAACCTAACCCATAAGTTTATAGTATACTTATGGGTCTTTTTCTGTTTGGATCGAGTTTTTTTCTGCATGAAATCTTCATATTTTGCCGATATACTAGTAAGAAACTCTAAAATGGTGGTTACAGATGAGAAAATTATCACTAAAGCTAGGCATCATCTTTTTCATTACATTATTTTGTATTGAAACATTTATGATGTTTTTTTTACACGCCTCATTGACTAATTCTAGAGTCGAAGAAGAATTAGCAAGTTTGCAAGCGAGAGGAAACTCACATCGCACAATATTAGAACAGAACTTTAATAACGAAACATTAGCACATGTCGTCCTGATGGAATCGGAAGAATCTACAGATGTAGTGGTGACAGATGCTGAGGGGATCATTTTAGCCTCCTCGCAACTACATCCTGAAATCAAAGAGCTGATAAAGAAAATAGATGAGACTATTCCATACGAGGGAAAGATTCTACAAGATAACTGGCGAGAGGTAAAAGCTATTGCTACTATTAGTCCAATGAAAAGAGAGCAGACAACGATTGGCTATGTCTTTATGTTTCAAAATACAGACTCAATCCATGCTTTAATGAAACGTTTAAATAAACATTTTCTTATTGTGGGCATTGTCTCTGGTTTAGTAACCATTGCTGTCATCATTGTGTTATCTAGAAAACTTGCGGAACCATTAATTCAGATGAAAGAGGCCACTTTGAAAATGAGTAAAGGGGATTTTACTGTCGCTCTTTCTACAAATGGCAAAGATGAACTTGGAGATTTATCGAATGCCATTCAGCTACTATCCAATGAGTTAAATCATTTAAGGCAGGAACGCGAAGAGTTTTTATCTAGTATTGCCCATGAGCTTCGTACACCGATAACCTTTATTAAAGGCTATACCGATATTCTTTATAAACGTGATTTATCAGCGCAGGATCGACAAAAATATTTAGCCATTATACGGGAAGAGACAAATAGACTTTCTCGTTTAATAAAGGATTTATTTGATCTAGCTAAAATGGATGAAAACTCCTTTATAATTGAAAAACAAAATCTAGATTTACAGGCTTTTTTTACTGGCATTAAGGGGAAATTAAGCCCTGCTTTTCAAGAAAAAGATATCCACTTTGAGGTATGCTGTGAAAACGGCTTAACGTTATGGGCAGATGAGGCAAGATTAGAGCAAATAATAATCAATCTATTAAATAACGCATTGACCTATTGCGGACAGGGAGATACTACCACGGTAAATGTTAAGAAGGTCAATGGTGTTTTAACGATTATTATTCGTGATACAGGAAGAGGGATTCCCAACAAAGATTTACCGTTTATTTTTGAGCGCTTTTACCGTGTAGAAAAATCTAGAAGTCGTGCTTTAGGTGGCTCTGGATTAGGTCTTGCAATTGTTAAGGAACTCGTACAGGCCCATGGGGGAGAAGTGACGGTTAAAAGTGAACTAAATAAAGGGACTGTTTTTGAATTATCGTTTAAAGGAGTAGGAGCGGATGAAAACCATTTTATGCATAGACGATGAACCAAGAATGTTAGATTTATTGACTCTTTATTTAGAGCCCGTGTTTCATTGTAGAGCCATGTCGTCCATTCATGATGCGCTCATATATCTAGAGGAAGAGCATGTTGATTTAGTTCTTTTGGATATTATGATGCCAGAGATGGATGGATTTCAAGTGTGCCAAGAAATCAGGAAGTTTTGGCATGTACCTATCATCATGCTTACGGCAAAAGGAGAGCACTCGGATATTGTAAAAGGATTAAACATTGGGGCAGATGATTATATATTAAAACCTTTCGATGAGGAAGAGCTATTAGCACGTATACATGCTGTATTAAGGAGAACCAAAGTAGAAAACAAAGTCGTTGTCTTTGAGGGGTTACGCTTAGATAAAGAATCCTTTGAATTATATTTTCAACAAGAAGCCATCCCATTAACACCAAAAGAATTTTCCATGATGTCCTTATTTCTAGATTATCAAAATAAAGTATTTTCAAGGGAACATCTTATTAATACAGTTTGGGGATATCATGTATCCATTGAGGATCGCACTATCGATTCCCATGTCCGAAATTTACGTGAAAAATTAAGAAAAAGCGGTTTTCCTGCTGATGATTATTTGCAAACTGTTTGGGGAATCGGCTATAAATGGCATAAGTTTGCGGATCGAAAGCCTTGAGAACATAAAAACTAGAAAACAACCTCTGCCAAATCTATTGGGAGAGGTTGTTCGGATTATTGCGCTGTTAACTCATCTTCTGTTACCCATTTATGATTTTTCACTGTTTCACCATTCGTCGTAGAAATATAATCAACCATATAAACAGTGGTTGGTACAGCTTCTTCAATTCGGACAGTCGCGTTTTTCATTCCTGCCATATGAGTAGCAGTCGTTTTTACCTCTGTGTCAGAGGATAGAGGCGCTTCTCCTACATCAATTAATTCCTCATGGATAATCCATTTATGATTCTCTACACGTTCGCCACCAGATGTTGGATTATAAGAAATAATATAGGCTGTAGTTTTATAGGCACCAACAATTGTCGCTTCAGCACCTTTCATCCCTTCCATATGCCCATCTTTAATCAAAGCGGTACTTCCTACCGGAAATGTTGGATCTTCAGCCTTTTTTAATGTAGCTGGTACTTCTGCTGAGCTAGAATGGTTCATCGTGGAGTGATCCATTTCTGTTTGTTGCTCCGACTCTGGAGTATTATTTGAAGTTGATGAAGGCTCCGTTTTATCTTCAGAACAAGCTGATAAAGTTAGTAAAACAACTGCTAATAATAGTCCACCTGACCACCTTCGTTTGAATGTCATATGAGATTCTCCTTTCTATTTGCCCTTACTGTAACAAACAAATATGCAGAAAGGATGAACATTAACGATTACAAAAAACTTCTTTAGTCCATTAACTTAAGAAGTGGGTGTAAGCGTTATTGAATGGGTAAGATTTTCAATGTTTTTTGCAGTCGGTACGCTAAAAAACCAGCGAAAATAGCTAAAATAATATCTTTTGGAAGTGGGGGGATCATCCAGAGCCAAGCTAATCTATAGGAAAAACCCTCTGGCGCACTGGCCCATAGTTTGTATGCAATAAACAGCCAGTTGGTACCTATTAAATAATTGAGAGCAGTTGCCAAAAATGCCGCTAGAATATAGCTTTTTCTCGTACCACTTCGTTCTACCATTAATCCAGCCATATACGCTGCTAAAATAAAGGTAATAATGAATCCAA
The DNA here is from genome assembly GCF_049943995.1 of Lysinibacillus sp. VIII_CA. Lineage (NCBI taxonomy): Bacteria > Bacillati > Bacillota > Bacilli > Caryophanales > Bacillaceae > Lysinibacillus > Lysinibacillus sp. VIII_CA. Next base: position 45,757 of record NZ_JBNFXM010000016.1, on the reverse strand, counting down.
ATGTGGGGCTTAATAGTTGACTAAAGCCTCCACCAAAGCGAGCAAAGACAGGGGCTCCTGCTAATCCAATGCACATATAAACTGTGCAGGCAAGCGCTCCCTTTCTACTACCCAAAATAAGTCCTGCTAAAATGGCAAAAAGGGTTTGGAGAGTAATCGGTACTCCTCCCACTGTCATAAAGGGTACAAAGGAAGTTATATTGGCGCCGATCATCATAAGGGTAGAAAATAATCCAATATATGCCATATCTACAGTTCTTAATTTTTGATGACTTTGATTTGTTGCTGTTGTCATGATTTCACCTCTTATTTCAGAGTACTTACCGATAGTGTAAAAAACTAAGTTTTTTGTGTCAACTTAATTTTTGTTCATTGTTAACTCAAGTATGCTGGAAATTCCTTGTAGACTAAGTATCTATAAAAATGTATGATAGAATCGTCATAATTTTATAACTTCACATACTATTGGTGTGACATTTGAAACAATGTCGCTTAAAAGGGAAATCGGTGGAAGTCCGATGCTGTCCCGCAACTGTAACGAGGAGTCCTATCATGTTTATTTGCCACTATTAAAATGGGAAGGCTAATTATAGGATGATGAATCGAAGCCAGGAGACCTGCCAATAAGTAATACCTGTAATGCCCACGAGGATGCAAGCAATTACGGACAATAGCTGGATTTTCTGACTTTGTTTATTCGAGGGTATTTTTGTGCATATTTTGCACGAAATGCCCTTTTTTTATTGAGTGCTAACTGAAGTAAGAGGATCTGGCCAAAATCATGCGAAAGTATATTTAATTGCTTCATTCATCATCTTAGTAGGAGTTTAATGAATGAATAAAAAATTTATGTTATTTTCTTTAGTGCTTCTTTTAGTATTAATCGTATCCATGACATTTGCTGTGATGGTAGGATCTGTTTCTGTGACGCCATTATATGTATGGAAAGTAATTCTTTCAAAATTACCCTTTATACAACAAACAATAGAGCAGGATTGGAGTCGCTCACAGGAAATTATTATATGGCAAATAAGAGTACCCCGTGTCATCCTTGCGGCTATTGTTGGAGCGGGTTTAGCCATTGCAGGGGCAGCAATTCAGGCACTTGTAAGAAATTCCATTGCAGACCCGTACATATTAGGAATTTCTTCAGGAGCAGCAGTTGGAGCAACTTCAGTAATTATTTTAGGTGCTTTTTCATTTTTAGGTATTTACGCACTTTCTGTATCAGCTTTTATAGGGTCTTTGCTTGCGATTGGGTTAGTGTTTTTCTTATCGCGCGTAGGTGGCAGGGTCTCGATTTTTCGCTTACTATTGGCAGGAATGGCAGTTTCCTTTATATTAACAGCCATTTCTAATTTTATATTAATGATGTCAAAGCAAGAGGGTGCATTAAAGGCCGTTATGTTTTGGATGTTAGGAAGCTTAGCTGGAGCTAAATGGAGTAATATTATTATTCCAGCTTCCATCTTTTTCATAGTGTTTGCCCTTTTATGGCTATTTTATCGAAATTTAAATTTGCTATTACTTGGGGAAGAGGCTGCTGTAACATTAGGAGTCAATCTTCAACAATTTCGCATACAGCTCATATTACTTGTCTCTCTTTTAACGGGGGTACTTGTAGCAGTCAGTGGTTCTATCGGATTTGTGGGATTAATTATTCCGCATATAGTACGGTTAATTGTCGGTTCTAACTATAAATATGTAATACCGGTCAGTGCTTTATTAGGAGGGATATTCTTAGTCTGGGCAGATGCTTTAGCTCGCATTATAATTGCCCCACAGGAGATGCCAATCGGTATTATTACAGCTTTCTGTGGGGGACCATTTTTCATTTGGTTGCTCCGTCGTAACAATTATTCTTTCGGTGAAGGAGATTAAGTTCTATGACATTAGAAGCAAAACAAGTATCATTCTCCATTTACGATCAGCAAATACTTCACGAGGTAAGTGTAAAAATAAAGAAAAAGCAATTTGTCGGGTTAATCGGCCCTAATGGTAGTGGGAAGTCGACCTTGCTTAAAAATATGTATCGTCTCCTAAAGCCGGAAAGTGGGACAGTCTTGTTAAATGAACAAGATATTTTAAAGCAATCTAGTAAAGCCATTGCTAAAAATTTAGCCGTTGTGAGTCAAGAAACACCTGTATTATTTGACTTTACTGTTCACGATTTAGTCAGTATGGGAAGGACTCCACATAAAAAGCTTTTAGAGCTTGATCAGGAACAGGATTTTCAAATTGTTAAAAATGCTCTCAAGCAAACGGGTATATTGCATCTCGCGAAACGAAGCTTTAGCTCACTTTCCGGTGGGGAAAAGAAGCGTGTCATGGTGGCAAGAGCACTTGCTCAGCAAGCACACGTACTTATATTAGATGAACCAACAAATCATTTAGATATTCAACATCAACTTCAGTTGATGGACTTAATTCAAACCTTACATCTAACAGTAGTAGCCGCTTTGCATGACTTGAATATCGCCGCAATGTACTGTGATCAAATTTATGTTTTACAGCGTGGACGCATTGTTTGTCATGGTACACCAGAAGAAGTGCTTACACCATCATTACTGCAAGAAGTATTTGGAGTATTTGCAGATATTCAAACACATACACTGACGGGTAAACCGTATCTTACATATGTCCCTGAACAATTTGCAAGAAGGACCAACCCTATTTAGTAATCACAATTGTCTTGCCTCAATCATTTAACATCATCTAAATAAAAAGGGCGCCACTTCATTAAGAGGGCGCCCTTTGTAATCAAATATCAAGATACTGCTTTTAAACCTGCAACTCCAATGATAATTGCAACGATACTGATGATTCGTGCAAGGTTTTTAGATTCCCCAAAGAACATAATATTGACAAGCACGGCACCTACAGTTCCAATACCAACCCAAACAACATAGGCGATACTTAATTGTAAATAATTGAAGGAAGCATATAAAAGTGCAAAAGATAAACCAAAGCCTCCGATGTATAATAATAAATTTCGGACGGTTTTATGTTGACTATAAAAGCGTAAACCAATGACACCGACTATTTCCGCCACTGCTGCTAATATAACGAATACCCAGCCCATTATGCATCCACTCCTTTTGTCGTACTAGGATCTTTCGATGGATTATCCGCCAATTTTAGGCCAATAACGCCCAACACTAAAATAACCATAAATATCCCCTTAATCGCATTAAAGTCACCATTGAAAATAAAAATATCCATTAAGGTCGTTCCGATTGCACCTGCTCCAGCGAAAATTGCATAGACAGTACCAGTAGGAAGTTTTTCACAAGCCTTTGATAAGAAGTGAAAATCAATAGCGATAATAGATACAATAATGATCCAATGCCACCATGAATTTGCTACATTAAAACCGAATATCCAGAACAATTCAAATAAACTTGTTAGTCCTACATACATCCATTCTTTTTGCATAAATAAATTCCTTTCATAGTAAAATATTATGACTGACATTCAGTCATTTTTGAGGTAAAAGAGAACGCCACTTATGCGTGACGTAGGCCAAGTGCATGATATAAAAAGTCTAGAAGCTCAAGTTTAAGCAGTTGCATGGTTTCATCCTTACTATCGTCAAACAAATAAATTTGTTCGGCAGCAGATTCAATTAGCCCAATGATAAGCTTGGCTGAACGTGATGGGTTAATGGAATCTCGTATGACTCCTTGCTGTTGAGCCGTTAATAAGAAATTACTCATCCAATGATAGTAGGGTGAATAGATGTTTTCCCATTCTTTCAAATGCTCAGTTTGTGCAATACCCGCATAAATAAGTGCAACGATATCTCCATATTCTTTCGTAATTAAGAAAATCATTTCAACCACTTCTTCAAGCTGCTGTTCAAAGGGTTTATGATCTGAAACTCCTTCTTCGACAGTCGCTATAATGCGCTCTACCATATTTTTTGCAATAGCAGGCATAACTGAAAGGCGCGATGGGAAATAAAGATAAAATGTTCCTTGTGCAATACCAGCGGCCTTTACGATATCTGAAACCTTTGTTTTTTCAATACCTTTTTCTCGAAATACTTCAATGGCTGCTTGAATAATTTTTTCTTCCTTTGACATGATATCCCTCACTTTTGCCATCTTTATTAGTATGTTACAGGAGAGAAAAATGAATGTCAACGAAAAATGACTGATAGTCAGTCATTTTTAGGTAAGTATAGTTGTTTTAAATTCGGGGAACTTTATATTTGAAAGGATTGATGACAATGGAAGACATTAAATTTGCACAATTAGATCCACAGCAACTTGCGAAAATTAATGAACTGGAGAAAAAAATGGGTGTCACATTAGTTGCCTATGATTCATCATCTACACCCCCACACAGCTCTGGGGCTTATGAGGAAAATAATAGCACAACCAATCATCATCCATCATAATAAAATGTGAAATGCCTTGCAGTCATGTAAGGTATTTTCGTTTAAGTAGCGCTTAAGGAGTGAATGAACATGAAAGAATTCTATGCTGATTTACATATTCATATTGGTCGTACAGCCAAAGGGCGTGCCGTGAAAATTACTGGCAGTAAAACGTTGACATTAGCCCGTATATTGGAGACTGCTAGTGCAAGAAAGGGACTGGACATCATTGGTATTATTGATTGCCATTCGCCCGAGGTAATAGAAGAAATGAAAGTGATGATTGACCAAGGAGAACTGGTGGAGCTGGCAGAGGGTGGACTACGTTTTCAAGAAACGACACTGATTCCTGGTTCAGAAATAGAAATCTATGACCATCATTGTCATGGTCCCATTCATGTACTTGCTTACTTTCCTACATTATTGCGAATGGAACAATTTTCAGATTGGATGTCTCAGCATATGAAAAACATTCATTTAAGCTCACAACGAATTTACTGTGAAGGAAGGACATTACAAAAAAAGGTCCGTGAGTTGGGAGGGCTATTTATCCCTGCACATGTATTTACCCCATTTAAAAGTTTATATGGGAAAGGTGTTCATCGCAGTTTAACAGAGGTTTTTGATCCGCAGCTAATAGATGCCATTGAATTAGGGTTAAGCTCAGATACAAACATGGTACGCCAGATTAAAGAGCTTCAATCCTATCCATTCGTGAGTAATTCTGACGCTCATTCTCTTGGAAAACTGGCACGTGAGTATCAAAAATTACGATTAGCAGATGCAAATTTTATAGAATTACAAATGGCTCTCCGTGATCAACAGGGACGAGCCATAATAGCCAATTATGGCTTAAATCCATTGCTAGGTAAATATCATCAGACAGTTTGTAGTAAATGTGGAGAACAGCTTAGTAACGAGGCTATGATTTGTACGAACTGTGAAAGTACGCAAATCATAAAAGGCGTTGCTACACGTATTCAGGAGTTATCAGAGAATTTTCCACATGAAAAAAATAGACCACCGTATATCCATCAAGTACCGCTCGATTTTATTCCAGGGATTGGCCCAAAAATGATGGAACGACTACTACATGCTTTCGGAACAGAGATGAATATTTTACACCAAGTTACCATGGAACAGCTTGAACAAATAGTGCCACATAAAATAGCCAAATTAATTGATGCGGCAAGAACAGGTCATTTAGATATTGAAGTTGGTGGTGGAGGAATTTATGGGAAGGTACACATGGAATAGCAAAAATGATTAAAAAACATTGCTGGGTTTTTAACCTATTTTTATCCTTCTTCTAGTAAAATAGTTAAAACAATTACTATTTTTTAGGTAGGGGAGAGAGTGTATGAAACTTTCAAAGAAATGCCGATTTTTAGCTACTAGTATGCTAGCATTACAATTAACGATACCTGTCGTTGCGAATGCTGAAGAAACAGGAGATTACATAGCACCAAGTTGGACTACTCAGGCAGATTATGTAGCTCTAGGTGATTCAATTGCACATGGGATGAATGAGGTCGGTGCAATCGGATTAGGCTACCCAGATTATGTTGCACAAGCTTTACAAAAAGAGGGTTTCATTACTTCTTTTAATAAAGGCTTTGCGATGTCAGGCTATACAACAAAAAATGTGTTGGCAGATATACAAAATGATGTTGCAAAAACAGTGACAGGTTTTGGCTATCCCATTGAACAGGTTAAATTAAAAGCATCTATTAAAGAGGCAGAGATTATTACGTTAACTATTGGTGCTAATGATTTACTGCCAATATTAAAAGAATCACAGACAGCGGGAATTGATACACTAGCCATTATAAAGGCTACAAAAGAGGCTGTAACCAATATTGCAGCAATTTTAACTGAAATAAAAAAACTAAATCCACAAGCAGAAGTTTATGTGATGGGCTATTACAATTCGTTCCCCTATTATGGTGAGAGCCTACAAAATCAATTTAAAATACTATTGGCTACAATGAATACAACCATTAAAACGACAGTTGAAAAGGCTGGAGCATTTTTTGTACCAACATCTGATATTGTAGCAAAGGATGTTCCAAGCTATCTTCCAAATCCAGAAAATATTCATTTAAGTGAAGCCGGTTATTTCGCAGTAGCCAATGAGGCATTTTTACCAATCATAAAAACTAGTTCCTTATGGGATGTAACAAATGCTATTCAAGTACATGTGAAAGATCATAAAACTGTGGATATAAGTTGGCGAGAAGCGACGGATAATGTAGGTGTGGAAAATTACCAAGTATATGTAAATGGGAAATTAGCTTCAACAGTAACTGCTGATACAACAGAGATGACACTTACGGATCTGACTGAGAATACAGACTACACTATTACAATAAAAGCAATTGATGCTGCTGGTAATGAAAGTGTTCAAAATCCAACAGCGGCTTTCACTACTAGAGAAACGATACGTTTTACAGATACAGCTCATCATTGGGCAAAAGAGTATATTCAACAAGCAGCAGAAGCGGGGATGATGAATGGCTATCCAGATGGTACATTTAAACCTAATCAAAATGTGACACGAGCACAAGTAGCTTCAATACTAGTGAGAAGTCTGGGGATATCAACACAGGAAAAGACGCCGTTTACAGATATCGCCAAATATGATGCGAAAACACAGTCGGAAATTGCGGCAGCGTATGCACATGGCATTATTAAGGGGGCCGATGGGAAATTCAACCCTGCAAGACCTGTAAGCCGCGCTGAATTAGCAGTAATGATTGAGCGTGCCTATGAGCAACAATTTAAACAGCCTTATATTGTCCAAGGAAGTTCACCATTTACAGATATTACATCTTATAATGCAGAGACAAAACATGCCATCACGATGTTATTTGAGCTAGGAATTGTGTCCGGAGATGGACAGAAGTATTCACCAGCGGCTTCAACTACAAGAGGGCAAGCAGCTAAAATAATGGTGAATCTGAATCAATTATTCAATAAGTAGACCATCAAAGGTAGAGGTGAAATGGCGCCTCTACCTTTTAACGTTTTCGTGATAAATGAAAGCTTCTATGTTTTTATTCGTCATACAACTTTTTCAGCAACGTTTTCATTACCTGTCAAGTGACGAGGACCTGCCTGACAGTGTTGTTCACCACCGGTTTTTCTTTGGAAAAGATTTTCGTAATGATTGAAGCGCCATTACACAGTTCAACTGTATACCGCAAATGCTATAGCGACATAAACTAAACATTAATAAGCGATAAGGATAAAAATGAGATTGAACTTGTCCTAAATTACTACAATTTAGATCAGGTTTAAAAATAAATGTGTTGAATACCCTCTAATGATAGTTATAGGGTGTTTTTTTATGATTAAAAGAAATAAGATTTGTCTAGATAAAATTATAGTAGGTAAATACCTGGGTTAGAGGATAATATATGAATATAAGCAATACTTTTAATTCGTACTTATATAGAGTTTACTGAATTAAAGAAAGGAAAATGAGGATGTTATCATTTATTTTATCTACCAAAAGATTAGTTAAAGGATTGTGGCGGTCATTTAAAAGACCCCAGTTTCTTTCATTATTTACAACTCTATTCCTCATCATTCTATCGGGTACGTTGTTTTACAAGGGGACAGAGGGGTGGCATTGGCTAGATGCCATGTATTTTGCCGTAGTCAGCTTGATTCCAACAGGCGTAGAAACGGGGCTATATCCAACAACCTCGTTCTCCAAGATTTTTACCATGATCTATCTTATTGTAGGTACGGGTGTAATGTTTATTATGTTGCTCACGCTTGGCCGCTCTATCGTAGACTTTTCCTTAAATGAGGAGGAAGCGGTTGCGGTTAAGAAACGTTTGAAAAAGTAAAATAGCCGTACAATGAATCTGGTGAAAGATTCATTGTACGGCTATATTTTTATGAAAGTTTAGCTATAATGCCTTCTTCGTCGTCTAAAACAAGTTCAATACCTGTTGAAAAAGGATCACCATGTAGAACATCTTTTATCCAAACACGTAAGGCACCAATCATGGCTCCTGTATTGAGTATTTCGATTTGACCATTTACTTCAACCTCCGCACCGAAGCCTGTGTCATCATCATATGTCAATTCGACGATAACATCCTCTGGGCGAATGCTCTTATAATACGCTTGAGATAAACAAATAGCGTTAATAATATCTTGTTCGTTAATTATTTGTGCCATTGGGCTTCCTCTTTGCGTTTTTTATCTTTAAACATATTCATAATTTTTACGACTAGCATCACAATAACAGCAATTGCAGCTACGTTAATGAGCAATCCTAAGATGTTTCCAAGTAAACCCATACCGCTAAATAAGCTACCGAATAATAAACCTGCAAGTCCCCCAAGCATTAAACCTTTCATAAGACCACCCGAGAAGAAACCACCTTTTTTAGTTGTATCAGCTTTATTTGTTGAGTTGGTATTGTTTTTATTTGTTGTGGCATTTTTTTGATCTTTAGAAGTGTCCTGAGACTTCTGGATATTTGAGCTATTGTTATTATTTGAGAAGCCTTTTTTACCTGATTTATAGGACTTAGCCTCTGCTGTTGGTGTGTCAGAGATGAATAATGCTGCACCAACTGTGGAAAATATCAGTGTCGCTGCAAATAGAGCGGCAAGAATTTTTTTCATTACTTACATTCCTCCAATATAATTTTTGGTTTGGTCATAAACTAGTTCTTATATAGTAATATTACATGAACTTTATTAAAAAATAAAACCAATACCTTCTATAAATAAGCAATATCAAAAAATTTGAACAAATAGTGACAGATGTAGCATTTGGGAAAATTATATAATAGAAAGAGGTGAAACGATGCTAGTTACATTCATATTCTTCATCTCCATATTTTTATTGCTGTACCTGACAGAAAAAAGGCGTTTCCTTAACGCGGTAGCTCTGGGTTTGATAGGTGTATATATAGTCAGGGTGCTCATTATACATTTTCCTTTATTACTGCCGAATAATCAGGGCATCATATCAGAAATGGGGATTTTTATTATACTAGGAAGCTTTCCTAGTATCATGTTTATGTTATCTATAGCTATGTTTTTCAATAGTAAGGTTTTGTTAGAGAAGGAAGGACGTAAAGTAAGGAATTTAATGTTAGCTATTATGGGGCTTAGTTTTGTTATTATGATGATAGGGTATGTATTCGTTATTTTTATTCAGATTGAAAATGTGCTTTGGCATATTCTTTTCTTCTATGCCTTTTTAATTTTTGGCTATACCATGTTTTTATACACAAGTGTCCTAGCATACGCTGTATTGTATCATTTCACACCTATACGCTATGAACCAAACTATATAATAGCTCTTGGATCAGGATTAATTGGGGATAGAGTTCCACCACTTTTAGCAAGTCGCTTAAATGAAGCGGTAAAGCAATACAAGAAGTACGGGGAAAGACCGTTTATCATTGTCTCAGGTGGTCAAGGGACTGATGAAAACGTATCTGAGGCAAAGGCTATGAAAAAATATTTATTAGATGTTCATGATATTCCCGCTAATAAAGTTCTAATGGAAGATCAGTCAACCAATACAGAAGAAAATATGATTTTTACGAAAAACATAATGGATCAGCATGCTCAAGGAGAAAAATATCGTTCCATATTTGTGACAAATAATTTTCACGTATTTCGCGCAAGTCTCTATGCAAAAAAAGCAAAATTAGATGCAGAAGGAGTTGGCTCAAAAACAGCCTTTTACTATGTTCCTAATGCATTTACAAGAGAATTTATAGGCTTATTAGAAATGAATAAGTGGGCCCATATGACAGTTTTTTTGATCATTACGCTATTCATAGGCTTACTGTTGCGAGCATATGTGTAACCAAAAATCAACTGTCTTCCATATAATAATGGCAAGACAGTTTTTTACATAATGTGCAAGGGAGGAAAACAATGTACGAGCAAATTTTAGCTAAGCGCAATAAGGAACGCATTCAGTCCCTACAAGAAATCATGCAAACAAAAAATACAATGTTTGCTCAAAATATTACATTACTAACATTCACTGAAGTTAACTTAACAGCCTTGCAAAAAATACTGTATCAAATAGTGCGAGGGTTATTAAAAGATCAGCAACAGCGACATTTACAAATTGTCCATTCAGATCAAACTCAATCTGTGCAGGATAATGTTTTAACGTTGTTAGCAGAGTATGATGATGTGTTGCGTGATGCCATTCCACAACCAATCTATATACTCATTTGGCAAATTTCATCCCTCGAAAGGTTAACAAGCAGAGTAGAAGTTGTAGATGATGTACTTGATGTTGTTGAATGGTATTTCGACCATCAGGATGATCAAGTCAAGATTTTAGATGAAGAAGATTTAGATCATGAGGTAATGATTGATTTATATAAAGAGGCGGTTGAAGATCAAGACACGGATGCACAATATCAGCTAGGGGAGTATTACAATGCTAAGGAAGGGAATTGTTTTCAACCTGAAAAATCATTAAAATGGTTCGAATTAGCCGCAGCCCAAGGAAATGCAGATGCTCAATATGTGCTAGGGAATTTTTATTTTGAGGGAGTCGGTGTTGAGGAGAATTACACGCAGGCCTTTTCTTTATATGAAAGGGCTGCTTTACAAGGGCATGCCGATGCTGCCAATAATTTAGCGGATATGTACTTTAATGGAGAGGGTGTGCCGCTGGATTTTACTCTGGCAAGAAAATGGTTTGATTTTGCAGCTAGTAAGAATGTGGCAGAGGCTATGTTTACGCTAGGAATTATTTATGAGCAAGGATTAGGAGTCAATAAAGATACAAATGCAGCTTTTAATATGTATAAAAAGTCTGCCGAAGCAGGATATGTGGAAGCGCAGTATCGTCTAGGGGGTATTTATCTAGAGGGGCGCCTTGATCAAGCAAAAGATATAAATCGAGGTCTATTTTGGTATGAAAGAGCTGCAGAGCAATTTCATATCGATGCCTTTTATGATTTAGGCTTTATTTGGAGTAAAGGTTTAACAGGCATCCGAAATATTGAAAAGGGCATTCATTGGTTTAAACAGGCTGCTCTACAAGGGGATGCAGATGCAAAGCTACAACTTGGTCATATATATAATAATGGTGAAGGCATTGCTAGAAATCTGAAGGAGGCTCTTAAGTGGTATAGACTTGCTGCAGATGCTGGCATAGAAGAAGCGGCTAAAATAGTAGAGGAACTTAAGGGATTGTAAATTTTATATTAAAATTTCATAGCTCAATAAGATTATTTATACGAATGTATATAATGAACCTTTTGTATTGTTAGAGAGCTAGATGTTAGGTATTTATGATTATTTAAAATGAAGGTATAAAATATTAATATAGTGAAATTCAATGATGATTGATCGAAAAATAGAAAAAAGGTAAAAAAAATAAGCATAATCAAACAAACAAATGAAACAAAAGGCTACCAATAATATTGTGGTAGCTTTTTTTTGATGATATTCATACAATGTAACAACAAGGACTTTATATACATATTATGTAAAATTATGGTAATGATAAAATTGACAGTATTTTTTAAAATGTTTAAGGTAAATGAGTAATTTTGAAATGAATCAAACATAAATAAATCGACTGTAGTCAATGTATAGAGAAGATCTGTTAGTTGGGTGCAAATTACCTTTTATTCATGATAGAACAATGTGTGACTGCTTTTTTGGGAGGAAGAAGTGTGACAAATGAAATAGCTGAAGCAAATGGGCTCATAGTAATATGCTAAGCTATTTATCGGTATTTTTTGTTGTATCAATCAATATGCTAAAAGGTATTTGTTGTTTCTCAGCCTAATAAAGTAAACGGGACGAAAGAGGGAAGATAAGTGATTTTTCAAAAACAGAGTAAGACGAAGGCGTTGGATTTACAGCAATATACGGTGAAAATGGATCTGTCTAATCGCCAATTAATGGTGAAGCAAATTGAAATGCTGAATGTAACGAAGCAGGACTTACAATATTTAAAAGCATTCCAGCCGTATGTTATGGACAATGTAGACCACATCGTAAACCGTTTTTACAATATGATCGGTACCGAACAACATTTGGTAAATATCATTAGTCATCATAGTTCTGTAGAAAAGCTTAAAGTAACGTTACGGCAGCATATTATTGAAATGTTTAATGGAACGATTGATGAGGTGTATTACCAAAGGCGTGTGAAAATTGCAAAGGTGCACGTCCATATTGGGCTTAGAACACAATGGTATATTTGCGCATTCCAAGATTTATCTCTCTCATTTATAGACTTGGTTGAACAGCATATTGGTCATCCGCAAGATCAGTTTAATACAATAAGAGCTATTTCTAAAATTTGTAATTTTGAGCAACAACTTGTTTTAGAGGCATATGAAAATACAGTGGAACAGCATAAAGAAAACATGGAACAAGAAAAAGAAGTAATTGAACGACAAATTGTACAATCCTCTGAATTACTTGCAGCCATTTCACAGGAAACCAATAGTTCATTTTGCAGACTAAGCGAGCAGTCTGGGGATATTGAACAATTGGCGAAGAGATCACTAGAAGTGTCTACTCTTGCTGAAAACCAAGCACTGGATGGACGTGAATGTTTAAAGAAACAATCACAAAATATGCACAATATTATTCAATCTCTTCATGATATAGAAGAAAATATTGAACAATTATCTGATATGTCGAAGGAAATGGAAACGATTATGAGTGTCGTTACCAATATTGCCAATCAGACTAATTTGTTGGCTTTAAATGCCGCTATTGAAGCAGCCCGTGCCGGAGAAGCAGGGAAGGGATTTAGTGTAGTAGCTGATGAAGTACGTAAATTATCCATTCAAACAAAGGAATCTGTCACGGCTGTTGCATTATTGCTGCAAAAAACGAGTGAACGCACAGAGAAGTTAGAGCAATCTCTCATTAATATCCAAGATGAGGTGGCATCTGGTGAGGATAATATGTTACACACGGAAGGTCAATTTACAAATATAGTAGGTGCAATGACAGAAGCAAAAGATCAAAATGATTGCATGGCGACGAAAATACAAGCAATTGCAGGTATATTAAGTGGGTTGGGTACTTCTTTTACTGAAGTAACGAACTCAGCAGAAAAATTAGCTAGCTTTGCCCAAAATTTAAAAAGCTAGACCACTAGTAACAATATTTAACACTATAGTACTCATTGTAATGTGTGTTTAGTAAGTATCATTCTTTTGAGCTAGAGTTATCTCACGGTTGAGATAGCTCTATTTTTGCTAAATTTGTAAAGGGTTTAACGTAATTTTCAATGAAAATAAGTTTATACTGTAGACAGAACTAAAAATAGGGGCGGTTTACTATGAAAACAGTTGTTGTATTAGGTGGCGGTATTACTGGGTTATGCACAATGCATTATCTACAACGTCAAGTGAAGGAAAAAAATTTAGATGTTCAGCTAGTGCTCGTAGAAAAAAATACATATTTAGGTGGTAAATTATATTCAGCCTATGAACAAGGTTTTATTATGGAAACTGGTGCTGATTCTATTGTAGCTCGCCATAAAGGTGTAATGGAGCTAGTGCAGGAGCTAGATTTTGAAGATCATCTCGTTTACAACGAAACAGGTATATCCTATATTTATACAAATAACGAGCTGCACGCCATCCCAGCGGATTCTACTTTCGGTATACCTATGAGTGTGGCATCACTTGAAGAAAGCACACTTATCTCTGATCAGGCCAAACAAGAAGCTTTAAAAGATTTAACTTTACCCAATGCAGGCTTTACAAAAGAAAGCTCGATAGGGGAATTTCTAACTTATTACCTTGGTGAAGAGCTAGTGGAAAATCAAATTGCACCAGTTCTAGCAGGTGTCTATTCTGGTGATTTACACCAGCTTTCTATTGCCTCCACTTTACCGTATTTAATTGACTATAAAAATGAATATGGAAGTATCATAAAAGGTTTTGATGCGAATCGTGAGCAATTTGTTAAAGCAGCTAATAAAAAATTTATTTCATTTCAAAATGGATTATCCTCTTTAATTGAGCGATTAGAGCAAACATTAACAGATGTAGACATCATTAAAGGTGTAGCCACAAGTCAGGTCAAAAAAATGGAGAACCACTTTTTGATTTCCTTAACAAGTGGTCAAAACATTGAGGCAGATTATGTTGTTCTAGCACTACCAAATGAGGCAGTCCAAAGTATATTGCAGGACGACTCCTTAACACATTATTTTAATCAGTTTACTACAGCGTCAGCCATTACCATTTATCTGGGCTTTGATGTGCCTGATGCAAACTTACCAGCGGATGGTACAGGCTATATTGTATCTCATAATTCTGATGTCACTTGTAATGCAGCAACTTGGACGAGTCGTAAGTGGAAGCATACATCGAAAAACAATCAATTACTTGTGCGCCTATTCTATAAGAGTATAAATCCGGCGTATGAGCAGTTACGTGATATGACTGATGATGAATTGGCAGCGGTTGCTTTAGAAGATGTTCGAAAAAGCCTAGGAATCGATGAAAAACCAACCGTTGTGAATGTTACAAAGTGGATTGATCAAATGCCTAAATATGACTTAGCACATCGTGAAGCGCTGCAAGGCTTATTACTAGAGCTAAATGAAAACTACCCGAATTTATCGATAGCAGGTTGCTCTTATTTTGGAGTAGGTATTGGTGCTTGCATTCAAAATGGGAAAAAAATTGGTGAAGAGCTTGCGGAAGAACTATCCAATCTTTAAGTTTTTAAGCGGAAAAATTCTTTGTTGTGAGAAATAGTCTTGACTCATACGTCTGTAAACGATATGATTCTTTTAATTATTTAAAAAATTCATACTTAATAATTCTTATCAAGAGAAGCAGAGGGACTGGCCCATTGAAGCTTCAGCAACCAACTTTTTGTCAGGTGCTAAATCCAGAAGACCGTTGAGTCGAAGATGAGAAGGAACAATAATGATGAGTCGTTAAAGCCTTCTTTTTATATAAAAGAAGGCTTTTTATTATACAGAGATAGAGGAAGAGAGGCTAGATTTATGGGATTGCTGGAAAGGTTAAAAACACATGTATTGACGGCAGATGGTGCAATAGGCACAGTGTTGTATGGCTATGGATTGGAGTATTGCCATGAGGAAATGAATGTTCAAAGACCTGAATTAATTGAAAAGATTCATAGAGAGTACATTGCAGCTGGTGCTGATATCATTCAAACGAATACATACGGTGCCAATGCCATTAAATTAGCTCGCTATGGACTAGAATCGAGTGTCCAACGATTTAATGAAGCAGCTATTACTATTGCCAAGCGAGCAGCAGCAGATGGCGGTCAATTTGTTTTAGGAACAATAGGTGGTATTCGTGGTATTCGTAAAAGCGATGCCACATTAAATGACATTTTAAAGACCGTTGAAGAACAGGCAAGTGTGCTACTTGCAGGGAATCCAGATGGCCTTTTACTCGAAACCTATTACGATTTTGAAGAATTAACAGCAACATTAAAAATGCTACGCGCCAAAACTAATATACCGATAATTGCTCAAGTATCTATGCATGAGCCTGGTGTTTTACAAAATGGTATGTCTCTAAATATTGCACTACATGAGCTAGAGATTCTTGGTGCAGATATAGTAGGTGTCAATTGCCGTCTAGGTCCATATCATACGATTCAAGCTTTTGAGGGTGTAGAACTTCCAGAAAAGGCGTTTATGTCGGCCTATCCAAATGCTTCGTTATTAGATTTAGAGGATGGGCGTGTTGTTTATGAGTCGGAGGCTGATTATTTTGGTCGCGCTGCTGTCGAGCTGCGTGATCAAGGGGTACGCTTAATTGGGGGGTGTTGTGGTACGACACCAAAGCATATTGCAGCCGCAAAGAAGTATTTAGAGGAGCTATCACCAGTTAGTGAAAAGTATGCGAAACCTGCAAAGATTGAGATTGTTCGTGATGCAGAGCCAGCTAAGTATGAACCACTTCATGAAAAAGTAAAACGTGAGCGCTCGGTCATCGTGGAGTTGGATACGCCTAGACACTTAGAAATAGAAGGATTTCTTGAAGGGGCCAAACAACTATATGAGGCAGGTGCCGATGTAGTGATGATGGCAGACAATTCATTGGCATCCCCACGTATTAGCAATATTGCAATGGGTGCCTTATTGAAAAGTACGAATGGTGTACGCCCTCTTACTCATATTACCTGTCGAGATCGTAATTTAATTGGCCTGCAATCGCATTTAATGGGCTTAAATGCATTAGGGATTCATGATGTGTTAGCTGTTACGGGTGACCCAACGAAGGTTGGAGACTTTCCTGGTGCCACCAGTGTATATGATGTCTCCTCGATGGAGCTTATCCAATTAATTAAACAATTAAATGAGGGAGTCTCTTTCTCAGGGAAACCACTCCGAAAAAAGGCAAATTTCTCTGTGGCTGCTGCATTTAACCCAAATGTTCGTGTTTTAGATCGTGCTGTTGCACGCTTAGAAAAAAAGATTGAGCATGGGGCAGACTACTTCATTTCACAGCCTGTGTATACGAAGGAAAAAATGATAGAAATTTATGAAGCAACCAAGCATTTACAAGCACCGATTTATATTGGTATTATGCCCGTTACGAGTTATAAAAGTGCTGAATTTTTACATCATGAGGTGCCAGGTATTAAATTATCTGAAGATGCTTTAGCAAGAATGAAAGCATGTGGTGAAGATAAGGAACGCGCCACACTTGAAGGTATTGCAATTGCCAAGGAATTAGTAGAAGTGGCTGCGCAATATTTCAATGGAATTTACCTCATTACACCATTTTTACGCTACGATGTGACATTAGAGTTAATGAAATATATAGAGCAATTGGATGAACAGAAAAAAGGGGTAAGTATAAATGGCTAAGCACTTAATTGAAGAACAACTTGATAAACGAATATTAATTCTTGATGGCGCGATGGGAACAATGCTGCAAAATGAAAACTTAACAGCAGATGATTTTGGCGGGGAGGAGCTAGATGGGTGTAATGAAAATCTAGTGCTAACTAGACCTGATGTCATTGAAAAAATACATCATAAATACTTAGAGGCAGGAGCAGATATTATTTGTACAAATACATTCGGTGGAACACCACTTGTATTAAATGAATATAGTCTGGGTGCAAAAGCGGAGGAAATTAATAAACGTGCAGTCGAGATTGCTCGCCAAGCAGTAGATAATTATTCTACTTCTGATTGGCCCCGCTTTGTTGCTGGTGCAATGGGTCCAACAACTAAAACACTATCCGTAACAGGTGGTATTACATTTGATGAATTAGAAGAAAATTTTTATGTACAAGCAAAGGCATTGATTGAAGCAGGGGCAGATGTGCTTTTACTAGAGACAAGTCAGGATATGTTAAATGTGAAAGCAGGTACCCTTGGGGTAACGCGTGCTTTCGAGAAAACTGGCAAAGAGCTACCTGTTATGATTTCTGGAACGATTGAGCCTATGGGTACTACTCTTGCAGGACAAACCATTGATGCTTTTTATATTTCCATCGAGCATATTCAACCACTATCAGTGGGCTTAAACTGTGCAACGGGACCGGAATTTATGACGGATCATATACGCTCGTTAGCAGAGCTGTCAACAGGGTATATTAGCTGTTATCCGAATGCAGGCTTACCGGATGAGGAAGGATGTTATCATGAGTCTCCAGAATCTTTATCGCAAAAATTAAAAGGATTTGCAGAAAAAGGTTGGCTCAATATTGTAGGTGGATGCTGTGGTACAACTCCAGCACATATTGCGGCCATTCGTGAAGCTTTAAAGGATGAAAAGCCTCGTCAGCTACCAGAAAAAACGCATGGTCACGTAGTATCAGGGATCGAGCCACTTCTATACGATGATTCTATGCGTCCGTTATTTATTGGGGAAAGAACAAATGTTATTGGTTCCCGCAAATTTAAAAACTTAATTATTGATGGAAAGTTTGAGGAAGCGGCTGAGATTGCAAGGGCGCAAGTGAAAAACGGCGCACATGTCATAGATATTTGTTTAGCGAACCCAGATCGGGATGAATTAGCAGATATCCGTGGCTTTATGCAGGAGGTCGTAAAAAAAGTGAAGGTTCCACTTGTTATTGATTCCACAGACGAAAAGGTTATTGAAGAGGCACTCAAATTTTCGCAAGGAAAGGCCATCATTAACTCTATTAATCTAGAAGATGGCGAAGAACGATTTGATGCAGTATTGCCATTAGTGAAAAAGTATGGTGCCTCGTTAGTTGTGGGAACAATCGATGAGACAGGGATGGCAGTCGATCGTCATCGGAAGCTTGAAATTGCTGAGCGTTCCTATCAATTACTAACAGAAAAATGGGGAATTGAACCTGAAGATATCATCTTTGACCCATTAATGTTCCCAGTAGGAACGGGGGATGAGCAATATATTGGCTCAGCACTTGAAACAATTGAAGGAATACGTCTCATCAAAGAAAAAATGCCTCGTACTTTAACGGTGCTTGGCGTTAGTAATATTTCGTTTGGCTTACCACCGGTTGGACGCGAAGTTCTCAATGCTGTATATCTTTATCATTGTACACAGGCTGGTTTAGATTATGCCATTGTAAATACCGAGAAGCTAGAACGGTACGCATCTATTCCAGAAGCAGAAATAAAACTAGCCAATGATTTGTTATTTAATACAAATGATGAAACATTAGCTGTATTTACCGATTTTTATCGTGACAAAAAGAAGGAAAAGACGGAAGCTGATATTCCGAAAACTGTAGAAGGTCGCTTAGCCTACTATATATTGGAAGGGACCAAAGAAGGACTTATTGCTGATTTAGAGGCTGCCCGAGAAATATTTGAGACACCTCTTGATATCATAAATGGACCTCTTATGAATGGGATGGCTGAGGTTGGTCGTTTATTTAATGATAACCAACTGATCGTAGCGGAGGTTTTACAATCTGCTGGAGTGATGAAGGCTGCTGTTGCCCATTTAGAGCAATACATGGAGAAGAACGAGGAGAGCGCTGGTAAGGGTAAAATGGTGCTTGCTACTGTAAAAGGTGATGTGCATGATATTGGAAAAAACCTTGTTGATATTATTTTAAGTAATAATGGCTATAAGGTTGTAGATTTAGGTATCAAGGTGACGCCTGCTCAATTAATAGAAGCTATTCGCAAGGAAAAGCCAGATTTCATCGGATTATCAGGTTTATTAGTCAAATCTGCCCAGCAAATGGTCACTACTGCTCAAGATTTCAAAGAAGCGGGAATTGATGTACCCATTTTAGTAGGAGGAGCTGCACTTTCTCGACGTTTTACAGAAACAAAAATTGCTGATGAATATGGTGGTCCTGTTATTTATTCAAAGGATGCGATGCAAGGATTAGAGCAGGCAAATTTACTAATGGGTGAGGGGACACGTGAAAACTTCTTAGCAGAAATAGCGGAATCTCGACAAAAACGTTTAGAGGCAGATGAAAAAAGAGCGGCTCGTCCTGCCAAAGAGGTCACAATAAAACCTGCGCGTACCGTAAAGGAAGCACCAGTTTTTTTACCTGCTGATTTACGCCGTCATGTAAAGAAAGAATACGCTGTCTCTCATTTATATCCATATGTGAATATGCGGACATTGTTGGGGCATCATTTGGGGTTAAAAGGGCAAGTGCAACCATTACTAGATGCTGGCGATCCAAGAGCTACAGAGCTAAAAGATTTAGTGGATGATTATTTAAAAAGTGATTTATTAAAGCCTTCAGGTTTATATCAATTTTTCCCTGCCCAAGCAGATGGAGATGATGTAATTATTTATGATCCAGCGGATAGCAAGACAGAAATTGAACGTTTTACATTCCCACGTCAGCAGATAGACCCTTTTTTATGCCTGGCTGATTTCTTAAGAACGGTAGAAAGTGGAGAAATGGATTATATTGCCCTTATGGTAGTGACAGCAGGGCAAGGAGTTATGGCAAAAGCTCGTCAGCTAAAAGAAGATGGCAAATTCCTTGAAAGTCATGCCTTGCAGTCGACGGCACTAGAATTAGCAGAGGGCTTTGCTGAACGCATGCATCAAGAAATACGTGATCAATGGGGTTTCCCAGATGTGACAGATTTCACGATGCGCGATCGTTTTGCGGCTAAGTACCAGGGACAACGTTTTTCATTTGGTTATCCAGCATGCCCAAACTTAGAGGATCAAGAAAAATTATTTGGTTTACTAAAGCCAGAAGATATTGGTGTTCATTTAACGGAAGGCTTTATGATGGAGCCAGAAGCATCTGTATCGGCGATTGTTTTTGCTCACCCTGATGCTCGTTATTTCAATGTGTAAGGCGTAAAATTGAGGATATAGATAGTGGAATGATAAGTCTATCTATATCTTCTTTTCTTACAATCGAAGATAAGGATAATGTCGGAAGGACGTGAGGAAAATAATTCGATTGATGGAAGAAAAAGATATACCTGAGGTATTAGAAATTTATAATGATATAATTTTAACAAGCAAAGCAGTCTATCGATATGAAATTCAATCTTTAGATGAAAAAGTGAAGTGGTTTAGGGAACAGCAAGCATTAGGAAATCCGTTGCTTGTATTTGATGATAATGGGATGGTCGCTGGCTTTGCAACTTATAGTCAATTCCGTCCTTATCCGGGTTATAAATATACTATGGAGCACTCCGTTTATGTACATAAGGAGCACTATCAAAAAGGTATTGCAACGAATCTTATGCTTCAGCTTATAGAGATAGCGAAGGAGAAAGGGGTAAAGACATTAGTTGCAGGTATAGATGGAGAAAATATTGGTAGTATTAAAGCACATGAGAAACTAGGCTTTGAATATGCAGGAACCATAAAAAATGCAGGCTATAAGTTTGAACAATGGCTAGATCTTGTGTTCTATCAACTACATCTGACTGGACCGATTCATAAAAGGATATGACAAATGTCATATCCTTTTTGTGATGTTTGCGTCTGTTGCTGACTTATACTCTTATTTTATGATGAGGTCATAAGAAAAAGGAAACGAGGGAGTAAAAGATGGCAACAATAAAAGAAAAAACAAAAAAATTACGCCAAGATGTAGCGCCTTTTGCTAAATCAGACACGCGTAAAAGTGTTTTTCAAATGATTAATACCATTGTACCGTTAATTGCTTTGTGGGTGGCAGGTTACTTGTTAGTTGATGTTTCACCTTGGCTAACAGTTGGTTTAAGTGTTATTTCAGCAGGTTTTGTCGTAAGAACTTTTATTATCTTTCACGATTGTACACATGGATCATTTTTCAAAAGTAAAAAGGCAAACGACTGGGTTGGATTTTTTACTGGGGTGTTAACTTCATTCCCATATGAAAAATGGAAACGTGAGCATACAATTCACCATGCAACAAGCTCAAACTTAGACAAGCGTGGTATTGGTGATATTGATATGATGACTGTGGAAGAATATATGCAAGCCTCAAAGGGACAACGATTATGGTATCGCTTTTATCGTAATCCATTTGTAATGTTTGGTTTAGGACCTTTATATATGGTACTTGTTTTAAATCGTTTTAATCGTAAGGATGCAAAGCAAAAGGAACGTACTAACACAATTTTAACGAATATTGTTATTGCTGGAGTTTGTGCCGCTTTAATCTTCTTTATGGGCTGGCAAGCGTTTTTATTAGTCCAAGGTGTAACATTATTTATTGCGGGTGCTTTAGGAATTTGGTTATTTTATATTCAGCACACCTATGAAGATTCTTACTTTGAACATGATTCAGAGTGGGATTATGTGAAAGCCGCAGTAGAAGGTAGCTCGTATTACAAATTGCCGAAAATCTTGCAATGGGTTACTGGAAATATCGGTTTCCATCATGTTCATCACTTGGCACCTCGTGTACCTAACTATAATCTTGAAAAGGCTCATAATGAAACGCCGCCATTACATACGGCGACAACGATTACTTTACGTACAAGTTTAGAATCATTGCGTTATAAGCTATATGATGAAGAGCAAAGTAAATTTGTCACATTTAAAGAAGTCGAATTAATTATAAAACGTAAAGCAAAAGGCAGTATTGCCGCTTAGCTAGAAACAGCCATCTCAATTAGAGAGATGGCTGTTTTAAATATAGCCGAGAAAATAAGCATGTATGGGCAAAAAAATAATTTTCTTGTTATAATAAGGGAAAAGTAGGAAAGAGCGTGAGATTATGTTGAGGAAATGGCATAGTATTATTCCGAATAGTCCTATGCTCAGTATATATTTATGGATTATTTTTTGCTTTCTACCGTTTTTCTTTATTTTTAGAAAATCATCTTATATAGAAATCTCTATAGGCATTACGTTTTTAATGCTATATTTTATTTTTTATCGATTTTCCATGAATTCGAAAAGCGGTCTTGTATATATGTGGATTAGCTTCGAAATGGTTATTAATATTGTCATGACGATTTTATATGGTTATGTTTATCTTTCCATTTTTACAGCATTTTTCATTGGAAATATACGAAGACCAGTTGGTTTCTATATCATGTACGGTCTACATATTGGCTTTACAGTCATTTCTACAGGCGCTGGCTTTTTTGTCGAGCTTCACTTATTTTTATCACAATTACCTTTTGTCGTGTTAACTATTTTGGCTGTTGTTCTTTTACCACTAACAATCTATTCCAAAAACAAACGTGAGAACCTAGAAGGACAGTTAGAAACGGCCAATGAACGTATTGCTGAGTTAATTGTTTTTGAAGAACGACAACGTATTGCACGTGATTTACATGATACATTGGGGCAAAAATTGTCTATGATCGGTTTGAAAAGTGATTTGGCATCAAGGTTGATTGAGCGTGATCCACAGCAAGCTTTAGTTGAGATTAAGGATATACGCCAAACTGCCAGTATTGCCTTAAAAGAGGTTCGTGAATTGGTTTCAGACATGCGGACAGCAAAATTTGAAGATGAGCTTATGCGTATTTCTCAAATACTAAAGGCAGCAGAGATGGAATTTGTCTTTGAGGGCGATAAAAATGCCTTGCAAGTGCCACCACTTGTAGAAAATGTTTTGTCTATGTGCTTAAAAGAGGCTGTTAATAATGTTGTTAAACATAGTGGTGCGACAAAATGCGAAATAGCATTCCATCAAAATTTTAAAGAAGTTTACTTAGTAGTTCGTGATAATGGACAAGGGATTACGAAAAAACAAGCATGGAAGACTGGGAACGGGTTAAAAGGAATGCGAGAGCGTTTAGAGTTTATCAATGGTTCCTTTAAAATTGAAAGTGTTGACGGAACGACATTATCGGTAACCATTCCAGTGGCTATTACGCATCAAAGTGTAAAAGAAAATCTGAAGAACATATAGAAAAGAGGCTTGTGACATGATACGAATTGTGATTGCTGAAGATCAGGGGATGCTATTAGGCGCTCTTCGCTCTTTACTTAGTATGGAGGATGATATGGAGGTCGTTGGCTTAGCCAAAAATGGTGAGGAAGCAGTGATGCTTGTTGAAGAGCACCAGCCTGATATTTGTGTGATGGATATTGAAATGCCTGTTAAAACTGGCCTTGATGCAGCAGAAGAGATGCATGGCTCTGGCTCGGATTGTAAAGTCATTATTTTAACTACGTTTGCTAGACCGGGTTATTTCGAGCGTGCTAGAAAAGCTAGTGTAAGGGGATATTTATTAAAGGATAGCCCTATTGAAGAATTAGTTTCTGCAATTCGTACGATAATGGATGGTAAACGGATTTATGCCCCAGAGCTCGTTGATTTTGTTTATGAGGATGATAGCGAAAATCCATTAACAGAGCGAGAAAGCCAGGTGCTGACACTTGTGGCAGAGGGCAAAACAACAAAGGAAATTGCCGCAGAGCTATTCCTATCTGCTGGTACCGTTCGTAACTATATTTCTACGATTTTAGAAAAATTAAACGTAGGCAATCGAATTGAAGCCATCGCACGCTTTAAAGAAAAAGGATGGAATAAATAAGAAAAGAACCTTATCGCATGGTTGCGGCAAGGTTCTTTTCTGTTTTATTTATTGCGTTTTGTTAAACGTCCAAGAACGAACGCACCTGCTGCTACAGCAAGAACTGTATTCGTCTTTTTCGTAAACACTTGTTTTGTGACAAGGTTAAGGTTTTGAGGACGTTCAGCTAGGCGACGCATAAAGTAACCATACCAATCTTCGCCGAATGGAACGTATACACAGAAGTTATAGCCTTCTTTTGCTAGCTCTTTTTGCATATCTGTACGGAATCCATAAAGCATTTGGAATTCGAATTTATCAAGTGGAATATTATGATCAGCTACAAAGCGTTTAACGTGAGCAATAATATTATGGTCATGTGTTGCAATGGACGTAAATTTACCATGTAATAAATGATATTCAATTAACTCAATAAAGTTTAAATCGATATCCAATTTATCCTGATAAGCAACTTCAACAGGCTCTTTATAAGCACCTTTTACGATACGTAAACGATAGTCCTTGAATTTTTCAATGTCGTCCTTTGCACGGTAAAAGTAAGATTGAATGACAGTTCCAACATTACTAAATGTTTTAGATAATTCTTCTACCATATCAAAGGATGTTTGAAGACGCCCGAAGTCTTCCATATCGAAGTTAACGAATATATCGTAAGCAGCCGCTTTCTCAACAATTTCATACAGATTGTCATAGCAGAAATCTACATCAATATCTAAACCTAATTGAGAGGGCTTTAATGAAATATGTGCTTTTACATCATTTTCATGAATAGCTTCTACGACAGAGAGGATTTTATCTTTTGCAGCAGTTGCTTCTTCTTTACTTGAAACAAATTCCCCAAGGTTATCAACTGTACAAGAGATATTATGTGCATTTAGTTCTTTGATGCTTGCAATTGTTTCTTCAATATTTGTACCAGCTACTACACTTTGTGCTCCTAATTTTAGGCCATATTTCTTTGCAGCACTATTCAATAGTTGGTTTTCAGATAGATGGATGAAAAAATCGCGTAATAACATGGTCATTCTCCTAACTGCATTTTCTTTTTAGTATATCATAAATTATTAAAACTATATTAAATCTGCTTAACAATTATTTCATTTCAAGTATTTGCATACGCTCATTAAAAAGTGCAGGATAACTTAAAAAACCAATCATGATACTTGATAATGTTGCCGTTGTTAGAAGAGCGAAGATGATCAAAAGCTGAAATTGTACAGCCTGAATGGGGTCGGCACCACCTATAATTTGACCGCTCATCATGCCTGGTAGCTGTACCAAGCCAATTGTTTTTTGGCTTTCAATAGTAGGAATCATACTTGCTTTTACGGCATTGATAAGTTGTCGATGAACGGCTTGTTTAGGTGTGCCTCCAAGTGACAAGATTAATTCCATTTGATCTTTATGGCTAGTAATTTCAGCCGTAAATCGGTTTAAAAATAAAATGGATAACACCATTGAATTGCCAATTAACATGCCACTAATGGGAATAATATATTGAGCGGTTGCTGGCACAATGTTGAAGCCCAGTAAGACACCTTGTGTAATAATTTCTATTATCACAAGCGTCAGTGCAATCTTCCAGGTGATTCCTTTAATACCTTCTCCTTTTTTTCGAGCATTAAACGTAGCAACTAGTATCATTAAAGCTACCATAAGAAAAATATACATATAACTATTTGCATCAAAGACAAATTTAAGTATATAGCCAACAGCAAGCAATTGAACTATTGAACGAAGAGTTGCAATAAGTGTATCTTTTTCAAGTCCTAATTTTAATGTTTTGGATAGCAGTAAAGGGATGCAAACAAATATTAATGTCAGTGATAAGGACGTATATGTCATATGTTAGCCCCCTGAACAAATTCAGCTACACGTGGGTTCGTTGGTGCTTTAAGTAAAGCACTCTTGCCAGTTTCAATTAGCTCTCCATTCATCATGACCCATGTGTAGTGTCCAATTGTTAACGCTTG
This sequence comes from Lysinibacillus sp. VIII_CA, assembly GCF_049943995.1. Lineage (NCBI taxonomy): Bacteria > Bacillati > Bacillota > Bacilli > Caryophanales > Bacillaceae > Lysinibacillus > Lysinibacillus sp. VIII_CA. Next base: position 19,486 of record NZ_JBNFXM010000016.1, on the reverse strand, counting down.
TTGCAAATTGTGAGTAATCCAAATCATCGTTACATTGTATTTTTGATTAATAGTGACGATGAGTTTTTCAATGTCCTTGACTGATTGGCGATCGAGAGCGGAGGTTATTTCATCTAATAATAAAATAGAGGATTGATTAATAAGTGTTCTTGCTATAGAAACCTTTTGACGTTGTCCTCCGGATAATTCATTTGTGGATTGATATAAGAAGCTTTCATCTAAGCCAACATCCTCTAAATATTGAATGGCCTCCTGTTGAGAAAGTTTTTTTCCTTGCAATGTCCGCGGGAGTGCAATGTTTTCCTTAACAGTACCAGCAATCATAGGAGCAGCTTGTAGGGCAATACCAACATGTCTTCGTAATGCTGAGGGCTCATAATTTGAGATGGGCTCATTATCAATAAGTATTTGCCCATTTGTCGGTGAAAGAAGGCCATTACATAATTTAAGCAGGGTTGTTTTACCTGCACCAGAAGGGCCGACGAGAGTGGTAATTTGACCTTTCGGAAACGACCCCGTAATTGACTTTAATATCATTTTGTCATTTACTGAGAATTGAACTTGTTGAAAGTGAATGGCAGGCTCGTATAGCGTATTCATATAGTAACTCCTTTGCTATAGTCAGTAAAATAACTGTAGCATGAAATGAAGGAAAGATGCATTTTAAATATAAGATTTTAGAAATGGGGAGAAAAGGGAATGGAAAAATTGTATTTTGATACATTAACGTTTGCACAAGGAAGTATGTATATTGTGGCCTCAAATAATGGACTTGCCTATATTGGAACACCTAATGCATCATTTGATGAGGTTAAAGAGTGGGCTAAAAAGCCTTTCAAAGGTTATAGCTTTGAAGAAAATCAAGAGCAATTGCAACCATATAAAGAACAATTAACAGCATACTTTAATAAGGAACTGACAGAATTTGATGTACCTATCCATGTGAAGGGGACACCTTTTCAATTAGCTGTATGGGACGCCCTTAAAGAATTACCCTATGGTTCAACAACATCGTATGGAAGTATCGCAGAACGTATTGGGAACCCCAAAGCGGTTAGGGCTGTAGGCAGTGCTATTGGTGCAAATCCAATCTTAGCAATTATTCCATGTCACCGGGTCATTGGAAAAAATGGTCAATTAACAGGTTTTCGTAGTGGACTAGATGTAAAACAATTTTTATTAGAACTAGAGAAAGCTTAACATCATTAGTTTACTAAAAAAATCTGCCTGCTTTTTATTAAAGGCAGAGCAGATTTTTCTTTTGGTTATATGTGTTGTTCTTCTTGTTGTACGTTGCTTTGGGTTTTACCAAAATGTGTTAAACGATGTGCAAAGGTTTCTCCTCGAACAGCAGAACTCTTAAAAATATCTTGGAATTCGTAGGCAGGAGCTCCGTGCTCTATAACGTCTAAACCAGCAATTTCCTCTTCAGCCGTTACCCGTAATGGTACAAAAGCTTTGATGATAAATATACCAGCTGTTACAGAAACACTAACCCAGGCTATTGTAGCAATAACACCGACTGCTTGAATGCCTAATAGACTCAAGCCCCCACCATAAAATAAACCTTGACCGTTACTATCAAATAATCCAACTGCTAGTGTCCCCCATACACCGCAAATACCATGTACAGCAATTGCACCAACTGGATCATCCACTTTTAGCTTCCACTCAAGGAATCGTACACCTTCAACAAGTAATGGAGCGGCGATAAGACCGATAATAATAGAACCGATAATGCTGACATTCGCTGCACCTGCTGTAATTCCTACTAGTCCTGCTAGTGCACCATTTAATGTGAGGGAGCCGTCAATATGGCCATAACGGAACTTCGTATAGAAGGCGGTTGCTACGACACCAGCGGCCGCTGCAAAAAATGTATTAGCAATGACATTTGGAACAAGTTCAGGATCAGCAGCTAAAGTGGATGCACCATTAAAGCCAAACCAACCGAACCATAGTAAAAATACGCCTAATGCTCCTAATGGTATACTATGACCTGTAATAACATTTACTCGACCGTTTTCATATTTACCTAGTCGTGGTCCAACCATAACTGCTGCGACAAAAGCGGCTACAGCACCTGTTAAATGAACGACTGTCGAGCCGGCAAAATCTACAAAGCCTAAATCAGTCAACCAACCTTGACCACTCCAAACCCAATGGCCTACAACTGGATAAACAACTAATGACATTAGTATAATAATTCCTATATAAGCAAAAATATTAGTACGCTCTGCTACAGCGCCAGATAAAATAGTTGCTCCTGTTGCAGCAAACATTGCTTGGAAAATAAAGAATGAAAGATCATCGACTCCGTTTAAAGCAAAGCCGCTTATGCCGAAAATACCACCTACAGTGTCACCAAACATAATGGCATAGCCACATAAAAAATAAACAATTCCCCCTAGGGAAATGGTAAGAAAATTTTTCATGATGATGTTAACAGCATTTTTTGAACGTGTAAATCCTGCCTCTACCATAGCGAATCCAGCGTGCATAAAAAAGACTAAAATTGTGCCTAACATCACCCAAATTAAATTAACCGATAATATTATTTCTTCCATCTATATCGCCCCCTTATTCTACTGCAATTGATCCGACTTCTTTTGTTCGGATACGAATCGCTTGTTCTACTGGATAAATGAAGATTTTCCCGTCCCCAACCTTGCCAGTGGCTGCTTCACGCAATAGTATTTCTACAATGCCATCCACTTTACTATCATCTACAATCATTTCTAATTTCAATTTAGGTAAAAATTCGATTTCATACGTATTACCACGAAATAAACCAGTCCGCCCTAATTGACGACCACAACCTGCGATTTCAGAGACACTTAACCCTGCAATTCCTTGTTGTGCAAGACCGTCCCGAACGGCTCCAAAAACCTCAGGACGAATGATTACTTCGATTTTTTTCATCTGTACCAGCTCCTTGCGTAATTTTAATTTACATGATAAATTGCCTTGAACAGGAGTGCAATTACTTTTTGGAAGTTCGTGTTAGTTTTTATTACATGAATTATTTTTGTTCTCGAAATATTCGTGAGAAAAAGGTTTCAGAATGGGAATGAAAGCGGTACTAAAATTTGTGTCTAAAATATGAACAGTTCTAAATTTTCTGACTATTAATGTTAGAAAACCTAACATGGAGGAGTGAGAATGTCATACGCAAGAATTTGGGTATATAGTGTATACTAGGACTAATTATCAAAGCGGAAGAAGGGGTTTCTTGTGAGATCAAACTATGCAGACGATAGCTTAGCGCTACACACAGACTTATATCAAATCAATATGGCCGAATCCTATTGGGCTGATGGGATACATAATAAAAAAGCAATTTTTGAGTTGTATTTTAGAAAATTACCTTTTGGCAATGGCTATGCAGTATTTGCTGGCCTAGAGCGAATGCTGGATTATTTACGCAATTTCCGTTTTAGTGAATCTGATATTACGTATTTACGTGAGGAAGTTGGTTATAAAGAGGACTTTATTGAGTATTTAAAAGATATTCGATTCACAGGTGATATGTATTCGATGGTAGAGGGAGAGCTTGTTTTTGCCAATGAACCAATTGTTCGAATTGAAGCTCCATTAGTGGAGGCTCAGCTTATAGAAACAGCATTATTGAACATCGTTAATTATCAAACATTAATAGCAACGAAGGCTAGCCGTATTAAACAAATTATTAAAAATGAAGTGGCCATGGAATTTGGTACACGACGCGCTCAGGAAATGGATGCAGCTATTTGGGGGACGCGTGCAGCATTCATAGGTGGCTTTGCTTCCACTAGTAATGTACGAGCAGGTAAACTGTTTAACATCCCGGTGTCTGGCACACATGCTCATGCTTTGGTACAGGCGTATAAAAATGATTACGATGCTTTCCATTCTTATGCAAAGCGTCATAGAGATTGTGTTTTTCTTGTAGATACGTACAATACTTTGAAATCTGGTGTTCCAACCGCTATAAAAGTAGCCAAAGAATTAGGTGACAAAATTAATTTTATTGGTATACGTTTAGATAGTGGAGACATTGCGTTTTTATCAAAAGAGGCTCGTCGCATGCTAGATGCGGCTGGTTTCCATGATGCGAAAATTATTGTTTCAAATGATTTGGATGAATACACCATATTAAATTTAAAAGCTCAAGGGGCAAAAGTTGACGTGTGGGGAATTGGTACGAAGCTTATTACAGCTTATGACCAGCCTGCGTTAGGAGCTGTTTACAAAATGGTTGCCATTGAAAATAGTGAAGGTCAATTGGAGGATACCATTAAAATATCAGCGAATGCTGAAAAGGTAACAACGCCAGGTCTCAAAAATGTATATCGTATTATCGATAAAAAGAATGGCAAAGCAGAGGGAGATTACATCGCGATGCAGGATGAAAATCCTCAGGAGGAGGACCGTATTAAAATGTTCCACCCAATTCACACGTTTGTATCTAAATTTGTCACGAATTTCGAAGCGAAAAATTTACATCAGCATGTGATTCATCATGGCGAAATAAACTATACAAACCCAACGCTTGAGGAAATGCGTGACTATGCAGCCGGAAATTTAGAGCTGCTATGGGATGAATATAAACGTGCGATGAATCCTGAAGAGTATCCAGTCGATTTAAGTCAAAAATGCTGGGATAATAAAATGCGCAATATTGAAGAAGTTCATAACATGGTTAAGCAAATGTAAATAGGGAGTGATGGAACGATGACTTTACAGCAACAGATCATTGAAGAATTACGTGTACAACCAACTATTAATGCGCAGGAGGAAATACGTAAATCCATTGATTTCTTAAAGGAATATGCGAAACATTATAGTTTTGTAAAAGGATTTGTTCTTGGTATTTCTGGTGGTCAGGATTCAACGTTAACAGGAAAACTAGCGCAACTAGCTGTTGATGAATTGAATAAAGAAGTTGGTGAAATGAAATATTCATTTTGGGCGATTCGCTTACCGTATGGAGTGCAAGCAGATGAGCAAGATTGTCAGGACGCTATCGACTATATAAAGCCAACGGGGTCTTATACAGTTAATATAAAAGATGCTGTCGATGCGAGTGTGAAGGCCCTAGCAAATGCGGGTGTTGAGCTGAATGATTTTGTCAAAGGGAACGAAAAAGCGCGGGAGCGTATGAAAGTGCAATATTCGATTGCTGCAATGAATGGAGCAGTTGTATTAGGAACGGATCATGCGGCAGAGGCTATTACAGGTTTTTATACTAAGTTTGGTGATGGAGGAGCTGACTTAATGCCAATCTTTCGTTTAAATAAAAGACAAGGGAAGCAGTTATTGGCAGAACTCAATTGTCCAGAGCATCTTTATACGAAGGTACCAACAGCAGACTTGGAGGAAAATCGTCCATCTTTGCCAGATGAAGTGGCTCTTGGTGTGTCCTATGATCAAATTGATGATTATTTAGAGGGAAAGGAAATCCCAGAAGAACCTCGCCAATTACTAGAAGGGTATTATTTGCGTTCACAACATAAACGCCATATGCCTATTACAATATTTGATGTTTTTTGGAAGTAAAATTAGGGAAAAGGGTTATAAAAGTGAATCTCACTTTTGAAAATAGCTCTTTTCTCTCTTTTTTTATGCAATTTGGTTCTATGTTGTTAAATATCATCATATAATTTCGATATAATTACCTATAAGGATTATAAAATGTAAGGGAGGGTAACTTAATATGAGGACTTCTAGAGTAAATGCAACGACAAGTAGTGTTTTTCGTCAGGAAAATCAGTATCTACATGCAGGTGATATTAGCCATAATTTTGGGCAAAATCCACAAAATTTATTTAAAAATAGTTTGCAAAGAAATAAAGAGAAGAAGCGCAGTTCGATCAATACACCAAATCAACAGAAACAGCATCAGCAAACTGCGCCCATCCATATGGATAGTACGAATGATTTGCAAATTCGTCGCGAATTAAATGAAACTGCGTTAAAACTTAGTCGTTTAAGCAGACAAAAGAAGTTACTTAATAGTTACCGTTCTTCCATATAAAGACTAAACTCCCCACAGCTAAACATGTGGGGAGTTTTTGATGCGAGTGAAAAAGAAGCACTAAATTCAAATTATTTGAAATGAAGATGTTCATTGAATGTTCAAGATAATTTTTCCAAATCTTCACCTCGATTTTTTACTAATTTCACAACTAATCTGTATTGTAGAATATGGCAACACAAAATTAAAATTGGAGGAAAAAATTTGTGAAAAAATTATGGTTACCAGCATTATTATTATTATTTTTACTTGCAGCATGTAATGGCGAAAAACCACAGGTAAAGGAGAAGGGATCAGAGCAAGATGCTACCGAAATGGAAACGGAAGTAGTGGATGATTCTGTACAAGTTGCTTCGCTTGTCGATTCACGGTTACAAGAGCCAAAGGAAGATACAGTTTGTGAAATGTGTAATATGAAGGTATACATGAAGGATCATGAGATGGGCGTATTTTCAACGCAAGCGATCAAAGAAGATGGAACTATTGCATTTTATGATGATATTGGCTGTTTGTTAAATGCAGAGGTTGCCAATGAAGAGAAAAATGCCAAATTCGTCCGTGATTTTGTGACGAAGGAGTGGGCGAAGGTCGAAGATGTAACAATTGTGAAAACAGAGCTGAAATCTCCGATGAACTGGGGCTATATTTACTTCGTGAACAAAGCGGAAGCAGATACATACATCCAAGAAAATCCGAATGCTTATGTTGAAGAACTACAAAAAATTAAAGATGACGCATTGGAACGACGTAAGAAAATGATGGAAAAAAAGGCTAAGGAAGAAAGTGGAGATTCTAGTTCTATGCATTCAAATGAAATGAATCATGGGCAAGAGGGACATGGCCATTAAAAGCCTAGACTAGGGGGCTCTCCTCTAGTCTTTTTATGCTGAATAAGGTGGTGAACGTGATGAAACGAATATGTTTGTTCGTATTGTTTTTTCTATGGGCAAGTCAAACAGCGAATGCGGAGTTTGATCTTCAATTGGCTATTGATCAAGCGAAACCAGGAGAAATTGTTCATATTCCTGCCGGTCGTTACCAAGGAAATTTTATAGTAAAGAAACCGATTAAACTCCTAGGTGAAAAAGGGGTTGAACTTTATTCTCAAAATACTGAACCTGCACTAAAAATTGACCATACGGCTAATGTCTCTATCGAAAATATAATGATTTCTGCCAAAAACAAAGGAATTGTTGTTAATGAAACGGAGAATTTAAAACTGAAAGCTATTGAGATAAAGAATATACAAGTGGGTATCCATATTCAACGTTCTAAGCATATTCGAATAGTTGAAAATAAGATTGTTGGTAATCAGTTACATTATGCTGAAAAAGGCAATGGGGTTGCTGTGTTTAAAAGTGAGGACATTGCTATTGAACACAATGCTATTGATCTTGTGCAAGACGGAATATATGTAGAAGAAGCAAAACAAATCGATGTGCGTCAAAACGAAGTGACAAATAGTCGATATGGGACGCATTTTATGTATTCAAGTGATGTCAAGGTGGATTTCAATTCATATTTTCAAAATGTTACAGGTCTTATGGTAATGATGACTACTGACTTAGAAATAGCCAGTAATACAGTTAGAAACCATAATGATTTCAATAGCTATGGTCTTTTAATGTATGACACTCAACAGGCAAAGGTAAGAAAAAATAGCTTTCAAAATAATCGGGTGGGCGTAGCATTGCAAAAATGTTCAGTTATACAAATACAAGAAAATCGGTTTCAGATGAATCAGACTGCCTTAGAAGGAACAAAGGTAGATAAGCACTCTATTATAAAGGATAATCAGTTTACTGGAAATATATTGACAGCAAGATCAGACCAACAAGGTTTGCGATTAGTTCGCAATTTTTATGATGATTATAGAGGGATAGATGTTGCAGGAGATGGTTTTGGAGATGTTCCATATGTAGCTGTTTCGAGCTTTGGTCAATGGATGGTGAGACAACCAGTTTATCAATTTTTTGTGGCATCACCGAGTGTTATGATCCTGACGTCACTTGATCAGCAAGTGAATAAGACAGAACAAAATTTACTTGTAGATAACGAACCGAGATTAATTAGCCATACGAAAGAGAAGGGGCTTTCGATTAACATCCTACAATTCATTATTGGTTTGGTTGTAACTATGGGTGGATTTTGGCTGTGGAAAAGAGGAATGTTAGTATGATAAGGTGGATAACCATTCTAGTTATATGTAGTACAATATTGGGCGGTTGCAGCGGAAAAGTATATAACCCACGTGATATTATCAGTGAAACAGATATTTGTGAAATTTGTAATATGAGTATCGTTCATCAAGAATATGCTGGACAAATTGTATTAACAAATGGAGATTATAAGATTTTTGATGATATTGGATGTTTGATGGATTATCTTACGCTAAATGGTGAGGGTGAAATTGGCGCAGCCTATATTAAAAATAAAGCAAATAATGAATGGATTGATGTTTATAAAGCTACCTATGTATATAATCCAAGCTATTGGACGCCGATGAACTATGGCGTTCTTGCGTTTGCGACAGAGGCTGAGGCACAGGAATGGATGACCAATGAAGGAGAGGGGCAATTATTAGCCTATCAAGATTTGCTGACGTTTAATTGGGGGATTCATAAATGATGTTTGTGAAAATAGAGCTAAAGCAAATTTTAAGAAGCCATTGGATGCAACTAGTAGCTTTTCTTTTTACATTTGTATTTGTAGCCATTATAGTCATTCAACGAATGGCATTACCTGATATGGAGGGCTTTACACGTCAAACAGCATCATTTTTAAATGTGTTATTGTTTCTATTGCCCTTATTCATTATCACCATTGGAAGTATGAGTTTAGCTGGCGATATAGAATCTGGTTGGTTTTCGTTATTAAAAACATATCCCATGAAAATAGCGCAATATATTATAGGGAAGTATGTGGCTATATCACTTGCTTTTTTATTAGTAGTGCTTGTGGCGTTTGGTGTTGTCTTAACATTAGGTGGTCTATTGGATGGCGTACAGTTACCGATTATTTTAGTAATCCTTACGTTATTATGTATCTTTATATTTGTCTCATTGGGTATTGTACTGGGGGCAATGGCTAAAACAAGATTATTTGCACTAGCCCTGTCACTTGTTGTATGGTCCTTTTTTTTACTGCTCATTTCTTATGCTTTAATGGCTCTTGGTGCAGTTGTAGCGGGTCATGTTTTACAAAAACTTACCATTATATCGATACATATTAATCCAGTAGAATGGCTACGCTTTGGTTATTTTATATTCACCCATCAGGCTAGTGTGCTTGGTCCAGCATTTTATGGTGTAACGAAATTTTATTCGTCACCTGAGGGTCATGTGATGTATGTGATAGTGACGCTTCTTTGGATCATTCTACCACTTATACTGGCTACGAAGTTTTTAAAGGAGGACCCAAAGCGATGATTCTATTAGAAGCAAAAAATGTAGCCAATGTCTATGGAAATGGTAGAGGCTTAAAAGAAGCTACCTTTACACTACATTCGGGTAAAATTCTAGCATTGGTTGGGGGCAATGGAGCTGGGAAGAGTACGTTGATCCGTTTACTAACGGGACAAGAAAAGAAAAAGTCTGGAGAAATGATATGGCATAAACCGCAAGTAATTCGTTATATGCCTGATGACGTAAATTTTCCAATCATGCTAACGGGGGCAGAAATTTTTAAACTGCTGGCATCTTTAAAACAAGTAGATCAAGATGAGCAAGAGCGTATATTGAAGCGTGTTTCCTTGTGGGATGTTCGCAATCAACCAGCTAAACAGTTCTCTAAAGGGATGCTTCAACGATTAAATCTTGCGCAAAGTTTACTTGGAAGTGGATCCTTGCTAATCTTGGATGAACCGACAAATGGTCTTGATCCATTTTGGATAGCACAACTGAAACATGTGATGATAGAGGAAAAGAAAAAAGGAAATACGGTCATATTCTCTACTCACTTGCTGTCATTTGCTGAAGAAATAGCAGATGATGTATTAGTTTTACATGATGGGGAAATTATTATTTCTGGTCCGATCACTGAAATTTTTACACAAGAAAATTCTACATCTTTGGAAGAGATATGGTTAAAAAGATTAGAATTGTAACATTCTAATGATTAGTGACGTTGTATAATAAACAAGGCTTGTTTGACTATGTTCAAACGAGCCTTGTTTATTAAGTGTTATCAAAGGGAAGGAGTTTCTGATAATTGTTTTACTAGACATATTTCGATATGCTTATGATAAGTTATCGTGCAATTCACACAATTGTTCGGTGGAATGGAGGTTTTTTAATTTATGAATTCTCAAATACAAAATGTGCTAGAAAATATAGAGAAAGTAATGATTGGAAAGAGAGAGGTGGCTGAGCTGAGCCTTGTTGCTTTATTAGCGAGGGGGCACGTATTGTTAGAGGATGTGCCTGGTGTTGGGAAAACAATGATGGTTCGTTCATTAGCCAAATCCTTTGATGCACAGTTTAAACGAATTCAATTTACTCCAGATTTATTACCTTCCGATGTAGTGGGAATCTCTATTTATAATCCAAAGACTTTGGAGTTTGAATTTCGTCCAGGACCGATAATGGGCGATGTTATTTTAGCTGATGAAATTAATCGTACCTCGCCAAAAACGCAATCAGCTTTACTAGAGGGGATGGAAGAAGCATCTGTTACAATTGATGGTAAAACACTTGCCATTAATCAGCCTTTCTTTGTAATGGCCACGCAAAATCCGATAGAACACGAAGGTACTTATCCATTGCCGGAAGCCCAGCTTGATCGTTTTTTGTTGAAAATAAAGATGGGCTACCCTACTAGAGGGCAAGAAGTAGAAATTTTACGTCGAGCGGAAAATGGCAAAGCAATTGAAAAGATCGACGCTGTATTGTCAGTAGCTCAATTAATTGAATTACAAGAGCTTGTTCAAGGAGTGTACGTTGAAGATTCAGTAAAAAATTACATGGTGGAGCTTGCTACTCAAACTAGAGAAAACAGCTATGTTTATTTAGGAGTAAGTCCCCGGGCTACATTAGCCTTAATGAAGGCTTCGCAAGCTTACGCGTTTATGAAAGGGCGTAGCTATGTCATACCTGATGATGTCCAATACCTTGTACCTTTTGTTTTCAGTCATCGCCTAGTTTTAAAACCAGATGCTCGCTACGATAATGTAACGGCCAATGAAATTATTGAACGGATCATTGCCAAAACGCCAGTACCAACAAAAAGGTTTGCAGAACAATGAGGCAATGGAAAGCTTTTTTGGAGAAAAGTAAACATTTCCTATTAGTGGTTTTCTTAATGGTTGTAACATTTTGTTTTGCAATGTTCCAAGGTGGTTTTGTTAGTTGGTTTGTGTTTTTTACCGTAAGTCCATTTTTAGTGTACGCCTTATTTTTCTTTGTTGTTAGGGAAAGTATCCTAGTAGTAGAGCGCAAAATTGAACCTTCACACATAGAACGTGGTCAGTCAGGGAAGGTAACGATTTCGGTCGAGAGAAAAACACGTTTCCCTTTTGCTTATATGATGATGGAGGAACTTGTAGATAGTGAGGGATTAGTACAGGCCAAGCTACAAAGTTCAGCTGCTATCAAATTTGTGGGCTTTAGAAAAAAATTTAACTGGCATTATGAACTAGTAAATATGCCTCGTGGTGAACACCGTTATTTGGGTGTTACGATAGCTTTCTATGATTTTTTTGGCTGGGCCAAAAAAATGGTTGTGGCTGAGAAAGAACAAACTATTTTAGTTTATCCAAGGCTCAGAGAAATGAAATATTCGGCACTGCAAACAAAATATGATGTTGGGCCAATGATGTCCCCTTATTCCATAGTTAAGGATACTACTATGTCTGTTGGATTACGAGAATATGTTCCAGGGGATCGTTTTTCTTGGATTCATTGGAAATCTTTCGCAAAAACCCAAACCTTACAATCGAAGGAATTTGAGGATAGACAATCCTCTGAGTTAATGTTAGTGCTTGATGCCAAGAAATCAACGTTATTTGAGGATAAGATTGAACTAGTTGCATCTATGCTCAATATGATCGTGCAGGAACTTGGTGATATTTCCTTTATTGCTGCTGGAGAAATGACGAAGGTGTTTCCGGTTATACAAGGTGAAAAGCAGTTAGATCAGGTTATGTATCATTTGGCAGCTATCAAACCTACTGAGAATGTAAAATTTCGATTTTATGACCAGCAAGCCTTTAAGCAAGTTGCGACATTGCTTTATGTAACTAATGAAGTATCAGATGAATTCCTACATACTCTTGCGAATATAGTGAAAAGTTGTATTTGTTTTGTCGTGACAAAACAGCCACCTGTGCAATCTGAGGTTACGTTACGTTATAAACATATTCAAATGGTCTATGTAGATCCAACAGATTTTTATCATGTTTTCACGGGGGTGATGAAGCCGTGAAACAGTCGTTAGGAGAATTTTTAGAGTTGGCAGTCGCCTATATTATCGTTTTCTTTATATTGCGTGAATGGCTAATGCCCATTATGCAATTAACTAATACAGGAGGGTTTCATCTCTTCCTAGTCTTTATTGGCTTGTCTCTAGCTTTAAGTTTATTCCGAGTGCATCCTGTATTATCAGGAATTGTAAAGTTAGGTTATATTATTTGGTGTATTGTCTTTATTTATAGCGAAAGCCCAGTGCTCTCTGGAAAGACCATATCCTTCTTATTAGCAGAATGGAAAGGCAATATGGCCGCCATTATTTCAGGTGATTTTGGACTAGTATCCGATGCTTTTAGAACAGTGCTATTTCTAGTATTAATATGGATGCTTGTTTATTTAATTCACCATTGGGTCTCCGTGCGGAAAAATATATTTTACTTTTTTGTCATGACAGTATTCTTTATTGCTACGTTAGATACGTTTAGTGAATACAATGGTAAAACAGCTATTGTTAAAGTGGTTATACTAGGATTAATGATGACAGGAGTCCTATTTGTCAAACGTTTATGGCTTCAAGCGGGTGCAACGAGCAATGCGTTTGGAAAATGGAAAATTGTTATTCCGATGCTTGTTTCCGTAATACTTTTTGGTAGTATCGCCTTCTTTTTACCAAAGACAGGGCCGACATGGGCAGACCCTGTGCCATTTATCCAAGGTGTTACTGGGCAAGATGGGAATGGAGCAGGCATGAAATCAGTCGGCTATGGTCAAGACGATAGTCAATTAGGTGGACCTTTCCAAGGAGATAATACATTAATTTTTACTGCTTCTTCTCGTGATCGTCATTATTGGCGTGTTGAAACGAAGGATACTTATACCTCAAAGGGATGGATTTTGTCAGAGGGGAACTTTGGGAAAAATGTATATGAGTCAAATGCGCCGATTATGACCTCATTACAAGTGGGATTACCTGAAAACGAGCGTCAAATTCAATTGGACATTGCGGCCTCGATGCCATTTTTAATCCAAACATATGGTTTATTATCTGTTTCGGCACAAGATTCCACATTATTTATTCAGGATGAGCAGACGGAACGGATGACTATAGAGCAGCAGAATGATACATCTAAATCGTTATCAAACTATACATTATCATATAGTGAGCCAGTCTATAGTATGGAACAGTTGCAATTATCTCTGCCAGCCACACTTGAAACGTTAGATTTATCTTTTGATCGCTTTATGCAGTTGCCAGTGGAATTGCCACAACGGGTAAGAGATTTGGCGTTGGCGATAACACAGGATGAAACTACGGTTTACGATCAAATTAAGGCAGTGGAAGGTTATTTTCGGACAAACGGGTTTAGGTATGATAAAACCCAAGCGGCTATTCCGGCAGAAAATCAAGATTATGTCGATCAGTTTTTATTTGATACAAAAGTAGGGTATTGTGATAATTTCTCAACGTCAATGGTAGTGCTTTTGCGTTCAATAGGCATACCGGCTCGCTGGGTCAAAGGTTTTGCGCCTGGTACGGCAGGGCCAATGACAGATGGTCTGCGAGAGTATCGAATTACCAATGACAACGCACACTCATGGGTAGAGGCATATATACCTGGGACAGGTTGGATGGAGTTTGAACCTACAATAGGCTTTAGTGGCAATGCTAACATTGATTATGATATACCATTAGATACATCAGAACAGGAAGAAATTCTACAGCCAGAGCAAAAACCTGAACAGCCACAACAGCAGGAACAAGTGTCCAATAAAGAGCAAAGTAAATCAACGTTTAGTCTGGATATGCTCTGGGCATGGATGAAGAAGTTCGCTTATGTTTGGGGAATTGGTTTAATATTATTACTGATTAGTGGGATTGCATTATACTTGCAGCGCAAAACATGGCTGCCTAAAATGCATGTGCGAGCATATCGTAAAAAGACTGCCGACTGGTCTACATTTGATTCCTCTTATCATATTCTTCTGAAGCAATTATCACGTATTGGACTGCGTATGAGAGATGGAGAAACGTTGCACATGTTTGCCGAACGTGTGGATGCATCCTTAGAAACAGATGAAATGCAAAAGCTAACGGCTGTTTATGAGCAACATGTTTATGGGAAGGATAAACAAGAAGTGGATTTCATGAAGCTGAAAGAAAGTTGGGAATATTTAATCAATCGCACTATCGGTTGATTTTAACTTAGACAAAGAGTAAAATGAAAAAAATTAAATGCAAGGATTGCTTTCATATAAGTTCGATAATAAGGTTCGGATGTTTCTACGAAATCACCACAAATGATTTCTCTATGAAGGCGGATGTATTCGCTAGGTGAGAGGTATAGTAAATCACTTTACTTTGCTACGCATTCGCCTTTATAAATCATCATGAGCTTTTTGAACGCGTAGAAAGATTTTACTTTCTTCGCGTTTTTCTTTGAACAAATGAATGATCCTTTAATAATAGTAGAAGAGGTGGAAATTTTGACAGCTAGCCCTTTATTAAAAGAGCAAGAAAAAATCGTTGTACTTGACTTCGGTAGCCAATTTAACCAATTAATTACTCGTCGTATCCGTGAGTTTGGTGTATTCAGTGAATTACATCCACATACAGTAACTGCTGAAGAAATTAAAGAAATGAACGCAGCTGGTATTATTTTTTCAGGTGGTCCAAACTCTGTTTATGATGAAAATGCTTTCCATGTGGATCCAGCCATTTTTGAATTAGGCCTACCAATCCTAGGTATTTGCTATGGTATGCAATTAATGGCGCATACAAATGGTGGTAAAGTAGAAGGCGCTGAAACTCGTGAATATGGTAAAGCTGAAATCAAAGTAACTGCTTCCAATAAATTATTTGGTGAGTTACCAACTGAGCAAATCGTGTGGATGAGCCATGGTGACCATGTAACAGAAGTTCCTGCTGGATTTGAAGTGATCGCAACGAGCGCATCATGTCCGATTGCAGCAATGGCAAACGTAGAACGTAAACTATACGCTGTTCAATTCCACCCAGAGGTACGTCACTCTGTTTATGGTAATGATTTATTACGTCAATTCGTATTCGATGTTTGTGAAGCAAAAGGTGATTGGTCAATGGCCAACTTCATCGAACTTGAAATCGCAAAAATTCGTGAAATTGTAGGCGATAAAAAAGTATTATGTGCGCTTTCAGGTGGTGTTGACTCTTCAGTTGTAGCTGTTCTTATCCACAAAGCGATCGGTGACCAATTAACTTGTATGTTCGTAGACCACAACTTAAACCGTAAAGGTGAAGTTGAGCAAGTAATGAAAACATTTACTGAAGATTTCGATATGAATCTTATTAAAATTGATGCTCGCAAACGTTTCATGGACAAGCTTGCGGGTGTATCAGATCCAGAGAAAAAACGTAAAATTATCGGTAATGAATTTATTTACGTATTTGATGAAGAAGCATCAAAGCTTGAAGGTATGGATTTCTTAGCTCAAGGTACTCTTTATACAGATATTATTGAATCAGGTACTTCAACTGCACAAACAATCAAATCTCACCATAATGTTGGTGGACTTCCAGAAGATATGCAATTCCAATTAATCGAACCACTAAAAACTTTATTCAAAGATGAAGTACGAGCATTAGGCTTAGAGCTTGGTCTGGATGAAAAAATCGTTTGGCGTCAACCATTCCCAGGTCCTGGATTAGGTATCCGTGTACTTGGTGAAGTAACAGAAGAAAAATTAGAAATCGTTCGCGAATCTGACTTCATCTTACGTGAGGAGATCGCCAATGCTGGCCTTGATCGTGACATTTGGCAATACTTCACGGTATTACCTGATATCCGTTCAGTTGGTGTAATGGGCGATGCACGTACGTATGATTACGCAATCGGTATCCGTGCGGTAACATCTATCGACGGTATGACATCTGACTGGGCACGTATCCCATGGGATGTACTAGAAAAAATCTCTGTCCGTCTAGTAAACGAAGTAAAACACGTTAACCGTGTAGTGTATGATATTACATCTAAGCCACCAGCAACGATTGAGTGGGAATAGTAGCAAACGCCCTAAAAGCCCTGAGAGGTTTTTAGGGCTTTTTTGATTTCACTATGTCTGAATTTATGCTAAATAAAGTATCTCAACATGGAAAAATTGCTGGTAAAGTGTTGTGTGTAGTAAACTAAATGAATGCAAAAGAAATGATACTATTCGGATTAGGGGGGGATTCAAATGGAAAAAAATAAACCAATAATTCATACATTAGCAGTTGGGATGCCAAAAGAATTGATTGATAGTAAAGGGCGTTCAATGATTACAGGTATTGAAAAGCAAAAAAATCAAGAAGTTTATTTGTCAGCTCATGGCTTCGACGGAGATGATGTTGCTGATAAAAAACATCATGGTGGTCCTGATCGTGCAGTTTGTTTATATCCTGCGGAACATTACATACAATGGGAACAAGAACTTGGTAAACCACTACCAACTGCTGCTTTCGGTGAAAATCTAACGGTTACAAATATGCTAGAAGCGGATACTTGTATTGGTGATATTTATAAAATAGGAGATGCTGTCATTCAAATTACACAAGGGCGTGTTCCCTGTAGCACGATCGACAAATATACTGAATCAAACACATTGCTGAAACGTATGATTGAAACTGGTTATACTGGCTTCCTTGGGCGTGTACTAGAAGAGGGGACAATCTGTGCGAGCTCGAATATTGAATTAGTAGAAAAGCATCCTGCCCAAGTTTCGGTTTTGTATTGCAACGAAGTATATTTTAAAAACAAAGATGCGGATGCGATGAAACATATCGGAGCAGTAGATGCATTGGCGGAAGATTGGAAACAGAAGTTAGAAAAAAGAATTCAGGTTTTGCAAAGTAAAGTGATGAATTAAAGATTGTCTGCAATTGAGTCCTTCCATAAAATCCTTTAGAATTCGAGTGAGTTCTAAGGGGTTTTTTATTGTTTGCGTTCGGAGAATTGTTCAGTACTTAGGCTTTTTAGTAGCAGTTTATTAAAATATGAACATTAAATAAGAAATTTACACGAACTTTCGTATTTTATTTTATAAAATTGTTCGGAAATAGGGTTGAAATCTAAAAAGTGAAATGATATATTACGAATGTAAATTAAATAAGTCGTCGTATAATGTCGGGGATAGGGCCCGTGAGTTTCTACCAAGTTACCGTAAATAACTTGACTACGATTGAGGTTTATATGCGAATGTATAAACCCTAATTTATTTCACACATTAATGTGGATGAAATATATCGTAGACATGCGACTAGTAGATTAGTCAGCGTGTCTTTTTTGTTTTCGATATTGAGGACGACCATACGGAGGATTTTTTTATAATGAAAAAATATTTCATGTTTGATGAATTAGGAACTAATTACCGCCGCGAAATAATAGGCGGTATTACAACCTTTCTTGCGATGGCATATATTCTAGCTGTTAACCCAGGTATTCTAGAAAATGCAGGGATGGATAAAGGTGCTGTTTTTGTAGCAACAGCATTAGCTGCAGCAGTTGGTTCTTTAATAATGGGTATTTTCGCTAAATTCCCAATTTCACTAGCTCCTGGTATGGGATTAAATGCATTCTTCGCCTTTACTGTAGTTGGAGCTTATGGTATTCCGTGGCAAACTGGTCTAACTGGCGTCTTCTTCTCTGGGATTATCTTTATCATCCTATCTCTAACAGGTATTCGCGAAACAGTTATTAACGCTATACCAGTACAGCTTAAATATGCTGTTTCGGCAGGTATAGGATTGTTTATTACTTTCGTAGGTTTACAAGGTGCAGGAATTGTTGTAGATAGTCCAGCTACATTAGTAACTTTAGGAACTTTCACTGGCTCTACATTACTAGCGGTATTCGGCATCGTTCTATCTGTTATTCTGATTATTAAATTACGCAGTGTCGGTATTTTCTTAGGGATGGTTATTACTGCAATTATTGGTATGGTGACAGGTATTATTGAACCTCCAACAGCAATTGTTTCTGCTATTCCAAGTGTGGATTCTACATTCATGGTGGCACTAGAACCACTTGGAGATATTAAATCATTATTTAACGTGAAGTTTTTAGTAGTTGTATTAACATTCTTGTTTGTAGATTTCTTTGATACAGCAGGTACTTTAATGGCTGTGGCAACACAGGCTGGCTTAGTCAAAGATAATAAATTACCACGTGCAGGTCGCGCATTAATGGCAGATGCACTTGCAACAACAATTGGTTCTTTATTTGGTACATCTACGACTACTGCCTATGTAGAATCAACTTCGGGGGTAGCAGCTGGGGCTCGCTCTGGGTTCTCGGCGGTAGTAACAGCAGTACTTTTCTTAGTAGCTTTATTTTTCTCTCCGTTATTAGCAGTAGTAACGCCAGCAGTAACAGCACCTGCGCTAGTAATTGTAGGGGTATTAATGGTTTCGTCATTACGTTTAATTGATTGGGATAAATTTGAGATTGCCGTACCTGCATTCTTTACGGTATTAATGATGCCTCTTGGTTATTCTATAGCTACGGGTATTGCAATTGGCTTCGTGTTCTACCCAATCACAATGTTGTTAGCGGGACGGAGAAAAGAAATTCATCCTATGATGTATGGTTTATTCTTTGTCTTCCTAGCATATTTCATCTGGGTACGATAAATTAAATATACTTTGAAAAAAACTCCATTGTTAAGTAAGGATTCTAACAATGGAGTTTTTTATGATTGAATAAAAAATTTTATTGTTACTCTATTCATCTTTTTTATTATTCATAGAGCATTACTTTATATAAAGTTGCTTTCACCTTTATTATAGAAGAAACTCACTTTTAAATAATAAGAATAGTTTTACTTTAATGAAACGCTTGCAAACTTTATTTTATGATGATATATTTAAACACGTTGTTACGAAACAAACGAACAACTTTTAAAATATTAACATAGACAGTTGACAATATGTTAACAATATGTTAAATTATAAAAAGTTACTTGAGAGTAACTAGCAAATGAACCTTGAAAACTGAACAAGCAAAACGTAATCAATAAAGTTTTAAGTAGCTAGCCTAGCTAGTGAACGAAACAA